>NZ_BAAHAB010000001.1:0-853 GCF_054777895.1 Nocardioides ultimimeridianus
ACTTCTTCATTTTCAGTCTCCTCCTTAACTATATAGTTGGAAGGGTTCTGTTGCAAAGTTTTAAATCTACTATCAAATAAGGTAGAATAATAGAAAAAGATAGCAGGAGGAATGACGATGAATCATTTTAAAGGAAAGCAATTTCAGCAGGATGTGATTATTGTAGCCGTGGGCTACTATCTTCGTTATAACCTTAGCTATCGTGAAGTTCAAGAAATCTTATATGATCGTGGCATTAACGTTTCTCATACGACGATTTATCGTTGGGTGCAAGAATATGGCAAACTACTCTATCAAATTTGGAAAAAGAAAAATAAAAAATCCTTTTATTCATGGAAAATGGATGAAACGTACATCAAAATTAAAGGAAAATGGCATTATTTGTATCGAGCCATCGATGCAGATGGTTTAACCTTGGATATTTGGTTACGTAAAAAACGGGACACACAAGCAGCCTATGCTTTTCTTAAGCGGTTAGTGAAGCAGTTTGATGAACCGAAGGTTGTAGTCACAGATAAAGCCCCCTCTATTACAAGTGCCTTTAAGAAACTAAAAGAATACGGCTTTTATCAAGGGACAGAACATCGTACCATTAAATACCTGAATAATTTGATTGAACAAGACCATCGTCCAGTAAAGAGACGCAATAAATTCTATCGAAGTTTACGCACTGCCTCTACCACGATTAAAGGCATGGAAGCCATTCGAGGATTATATAAGAAAACCCGAAAAGAAGGCACTCTCTTCGGGTTTTCGGTCTGTACTGAAATCAAGGTATTATTGGGAATCCCAGCTTAAATCATAGATACCGTAAGGGATTTTATTCTTTATTTAAAACTTTGCAACAGAACCC
>NZ_BAAHAB010000002.1:0-235125 GCF_054777895.1 Nocardioides ultimimeridianus
CGGCCGATCCCGGCGCCGAGATCGAGGCCCGCCGGGCGGCGTACCCGGAGGTCGAGGGGGGCGTGGACCGGTTGCTCGAGGAGCGCCGCGAGGACTGCCCGATCTGCGGCGGGACGTCCCTCGAGCGGCATACCGAGGTGCCCGACCTGCTGCAGGGCAAGCCCGGCCGGTTCGCCGTCGACCGCTGCCGGCGCTGCCACACCCTGTTCCAGAACCCGCGGCTGACCCTGGGCGGGCTCGACTTCTACTACCGCGACTTCTACGACGGCCTGTCCGGCGAGTGGATGGCCGAGGTGTTCAGCGGCAGCCGGGAGTCCTACCAGGGACGGGTCGACCTGATCGGCGCCCACACCACCCCGCAGCGGCTCCTCGACGTCGGCACCGGGCAGGGCCACTTCTGCCTGGTCGCCCGCGAGACGTGGCCGGAGACGGTCCTCGACGGCCTGGACTTCACCCCGAACGTCGACCTGGCCGAGCGCCGCGGCCGCATCGACCACGCATTCAACGGGCTCTTCCCCGAGCTGGCGCCCAAGCTCGAGGACACGTACGACGTCGTCACCATGCACCACTACCTCGAGCACACCCGCGACCCCGCCGCCGAGCTGGCCGCCGCGGCCCTCGTGGTGACGCCGGGCGGCTACCTGGAGATCGAGGTGCCCAACCCCGACACGTGGCTGGGGCGCAGGCTCGGCGGCCACTGGCTGCCGCTGCTGCAGCCGCAGCACCAGCAGCTGATCCCGCTCGGCCGGCTGCGCACGATGCTGCGCGAGCACGGCTTCTCGCCGGTCGCTGCCCAGCTCGCCGAGGCCCACCAGCCCGTCGACCTGGGTGGGGCGGCGTACCTGCTGCTGAACCGGTGGGCGCCCGCCGGCGACGTGCCGTGGGCCGACCCGCCGGGACGGTTGCGCCGGATGGCGCGGCCGGTGGTCGTCGCCGCGCTGTTCCCGATGGTGCTGGCCGGCTTCCTGCTCGACCGGCTGCTGGCGCCGGTGCTGGCGCACGGCGGCGCGGCCAGCGCGTACCGGGTGATCGCCCGCCGCGACGACGTCGACGGGGGCGGCGATGCATGACCTGGAGGGCGGCGTCGCCGTCGTCACCGGCGCCGGGTCGGGCATCGGCAGGGCCCTGGCCTGCCGGTTCGCCCGGGAGGGCATGTCCGTGGTGCTCGCCGACGTCGACCAGGTCGCCCTCGCCGGAGTGGCCGCCGTCATCGGCGCGGACCACGGCAAGGACCGGGTGCTCGTGGTCCCCACCGACGTGAGCGACCCGTACGCCGTCGAGGACCTCGCCGCCACCACCGTCGACCACTTCGGCGGTGTCCACCTGCTGTGCAACAACGCCGGCGTGGGCAGCGGCGGCAAGGCGTGGGAGGTCACGCCGGCCCGCTGGCGCTGGGTGGTCGACGTCAACCTGATGGGCGTCGCGTACGGGATCAGCGCGTTCGTGCCCCACCTGCTCGCGCAGGACCGCGGCCACGTGGTCAACACCGCGTCGGCGGCCGGGCTGCTCAGCGGGGCCGGGATGGCGCCGTACTTCGCCACCAAGCACGCCGTGGTGGCGATGTCGGAGTCGCTGCACCTGGACCTGCGCAACGCGCGCTCCTCGGTGGGCGTCTCGGTGCTCTGCCCGGAGTGGGTGCGCGGGACCCGCATCCACGACGCCGAGCGCAACCTCCCCGACCCCGAGGCCGACCGCTCCGGAGCGCCCCTGGTCGACGGCATGCTGCGCTCGCTGGTCAACAGCGGCACCGACCCCGACGAGCTGGCCGGCGAGGTCGCCGACGCGGTCCGCAACGACCGGTTCTGGGTGCTCACCCACCGCGAGTCCACCCTCGCCGCCGCCCGCCTGCGCTGGGCCGCGATCGAGGCGGACCTGGCCCCGCCCACCTGGGACTTCGGCGTGCGGTCCCGTCCGCGCGACACCGACGAAGCAGGGACGGAGGTACGCCGGGGCCGCCGCCGGATCGAGAGCCGCAGCTGAATCCGCTTGCCCCCGGGGCGCGCTCGCTGATCCGATGGGCCGGTGACCGCGCTCGTGCTGCCGACCCTGGACCTCTACGACAGCTGGGCGGCGTGCGTGGCCGACTACGCCCCCGGCGAACTGCACGGCTCGGGCAACTGGAACCTGCCGGCGGCGCTGGAGCACGACACCGACCGCGACACCTGCGCGGCGCTGGTGGCGCTGCTGCGCCGGCAGGGGCGCGAGTGGGATCCCACGAAGGTGCCCAGCGACTACTGGTGGATCACCGACGGCGACGAGGTGATCGGGTTCCTCGCGATCCGGCACCGGCTCAACGACCATCTGCTCGCCGAGGGCGGCCACATCGGCTACTCGATCCGGGCGTCACGCCGGCGGCAGGGGCACGCGACGCGCGCGCTCGGGCTGGCGCTGCAACGCGCGGCCGAGCTCGGGATCGAACGGGCGCTGGTCACCTGCGACGACGACAACCTGGCCTCCGCGGGGACCATCGAGGCGCAGGGCGGGGTGCTGGAGGACGTCCGCGACGGCAAGCGCCGCTACTGGATCACGACGACGGCAGCGGACCGGACGGAGGTCGAGCGCCTCGTCGCCTGCTTCTTCGACGCCTTCCGCACCGGCCCCGACCTCGATGAGCGCATGGACGCGCTGCGGGCCGCGATGCTGCCCGGCGCGATCATCGTCCGGACCTGCGGCGAGGAGCCGACGACGTACGACGTCGAGGGGTTCCTCGCCCCGCGCCGCGACCTGCTCACCCAGGGCCGCCTGACCGACTTCAGCGAGCACGCGACCGGCGGCCGCACCGAGGTCTTCGGCGACATCGCGCAGTGGTTCGGCGGCTACGCCAAGAGCGGCGTCCTCGACGGCGCGCCCTACGCGGGCCGCGGCATGAAGTCGGTCCAGCTCGCCCGGACCGCCGACGGCTGGCGGATCAGCGCGGTCGCCTGGGACGACGAGCGATGACAGCGCCCGCGGGACGCCGGACCGCTCAGGAGGGCCGGGCGACGGCCGATCGGAGGGTGTGCACCCCGCCACACCCATCCCCAAGGAGAAGGTCCGGCGGTTGATCCTGCTCATCGCGATCACCTTGGCGGTGCTGAGCGTCGTGACCGTGGGCCCGGCCCGCGCCCGCCTCCAGCCGCACCCCCAGCCTCCCGCCCAGCACCCCGCCCCGCGGGTCGTCCAGCAGCGCTGAGCCGGTACGGCGATAGGCTCGGCCCCGGTGCGCCGGGAAGTCTGGTCGGCAACGACTTCGCCGACCCACGACCCCCGGGAGCCCCATGCACGACGCCATCGACTTCGGCTGGCTGATGACGGTGATCGCCGCCGTCGGCCTCGGCGCCGTCCTCGCCACCCGGGTGGCGACGCGGCTGAGCGTGCCGGCCCCGTTGCTGGTCCTGGCCGGGTCCGCGATCGCCCTGGCCGCGGTTCCGCAGGTGCACACGCCCTCGGAGCGGACGGTCGAGCGCCTGGTGTCCGCGGCGCTGATCCTCATCCTGTTCGACGGCGGCATGGGGATCGGCTGGCACCGCTTCCGTGCGGCCGCCGTGCCGATCGGCGTGGTGGGGGTCCTCGGCACCTTCCTCACCACCGCCGCCCTGGCGAGCTTCGTGCACTTCGGGATCGGCGTGGACTGGTTCCCGTCGGTCCTCGTCGCGACCGCGGTGGCGCCGACCGATCCGGCGGTGGTCTTCTCGGTGCTCGGCCAGCGTGAGATCTCCGGCCGCAGCGGCACCATCCTCGAAGGCGAGTCCGGCGCCAACGACCCGGTCGGGATCGCGCTGATGGCGAGCCTGGTGGCGGCCGGCGCCCTCTCGCTCCCGGTCGCGGGCAGGGTCGCGGGCGAGTTCACCCTCCAGCTCGCGGTCGGTGCCGGCGTCGGCCTGCTCGGCGGCCGGCTGCTGCGGTGGTCGATGCGGCACGTGCCGCTGCCCGGGGAGGGCCTCTACCCGCTGCGCACGCTCGCGGGCGTCTTCGCGCTCTTCGGCATCGCGTCGGTCGCGCACGGCTCGGGGTTCCTGGCGGTGTTCGTGGCCGGCATCCTGATCGGCGACGCGCGGGCGCCGTACAAGCGCGAGGTCGAGAACTTCCACTCCGGGCTCGCCAGTCTCGCCGAGGTCGTCGTGTTCGTCATCCTCGGCCTGACCGTGAAGCTCGGCGACCTGGTGAAGCCCGACGTGTGGGTGCCCGGGCTGCTGGTGGGCGCGGTGCTGGCGTTCGTCGTACGACCTGCGGTGGTGTGGCCGATGCTGGCCCGGTCGGGGCTGAACCCCCGGGAGAAGCAGTTCGTGCTCTTCGCCGGCCTCAAGGGCGCGGTGCCGATCCTGCTGGGCAACTTCCTGCTGGTCTCCGGCGTCGACGACGCGGAGCGGCTCTACGGCATCGTCGTTGTGGTCGTGCTGTTCTCGGTGCTCGTCCAGGCCGGGCTGGTGCCGTTCGTGGCCCGCTGGCTGCGCATCCCCATGCGGGAGGTCGAGCCCGAGCCGTGGAGCCTGGGCGTCCGGCTGCGCGACGAGCCGAACGGCGTTCTGCGCCTGACCGTGGCGGCCGGGGCCGCGGCCGACGGGAGCACGATCGAGGAGCTCGACGCGCTCCCGGAGGGCTCGTGGGTCAGCTTCGTGGTCCGGGCCGGGCACCTGGTCCCCGTGGGCGGGACCACCGCGCTGCAGGCCGGCGACGAGGCGCTCATCCTCGGGCACCCGGAGGATGCGGGCGTCCTGCGGCGGCTGTTCGAGCAACCGGCTGCTGGGTAGCCCACGCGGGTGCCGCAGCGTTTTCGCTAAGGTCTTCGTATGGCCATCGAACCGCTCCAGGACGAGCCCACCATCGGGCGTCTGATCAAGGACGCGCAGACCGACCTCTCCCTGCTGATCCGCAAGGAGATCGAGCTCGCCAAGTCCGAGCTCAAGGTGAGCGTCAACGCCAGCATCGTCGGCAGCGGGCTGATCGGCGCGGCGCTGTTCCTGCTGCTGCTCGGGGTCATCATGCTCTCGGTGGCGATCGCCTACTTCATCAACTGGAACGGCCACGGCCTCGCGCTGCACTGGGCCTTCCTCATCGTGTTCGGCGGCTACACGCTGATCGCCGCGATCCTGGTGTTGGTCGCGATCCGTATCTTCAAGAAGAAGGTCAAGGCGCCGGAGCGGGCGATCGAGCAGGGCCGCGAGATCCCGAAGGCGCTCAAGGGCAAGGCCTGACGGGGGCCCATCCACACGGCACACGAGGGGGTGAACGCGGGTGGCACGCCAACCTGTGGTCGCCCAGCGTGCCGAGCAGCTGCTCGGCTCGGCGGTCGTCGCGACCGCGCCCGTCGCGGGCGGTGACATCTCGACGGCGGTGAAGCTGCGACTGTCCAGCGGCCGCTCCGCGCTGCTCAAGACGCTGCACCCCGCGCCACCGCGGTTCTTCGAGCGCGAGGCGGCCGGGCTGACCTGGCTCGCCGAGGTCGCCGACGGCGTGGCCACGCCGGAGGTGCTCGCGGTCGACGCCGACTGCCTGATCCTGGAGTGGATCGAGCCGCACCGGCCGTCCGCGGACGCCGCCGCGGGCTTCGGCCGGGCCCTGGCCCGCACCCATGCCGCCGGGGCCGACGCCTTCGGCGGCACCGCCGACGGGTGGATCGGCAAGCTGCCGATGGCCAACCGCCCGCTCCCGACCTGGGCGGAGTTCTGGGCGGAGCGGCGGATCGCGCCGTACCTCAAGATCGCCCAGGACCGCGGCCAGATCACCGCCGAGGACGCCGCCACCGTCGAGCGCGCCGCCGCCCGGACGGCCGAGATCGTGCCCGCCGAGCCGCCCGCCCGCCTGCACGGCGACCTGTGGAACGGCAACGTGCTGTGGACGACCGACCACGTCGTGGTCATCGACCCGGCGGCGTACGCCGGACACCGCGAGGTCGACCTCGCCATGCTGTCCCTCTTCGGGCTGCCGCAGCTGCCGCAGATGCTCTCGGCGTACCAGGAGATCACCCCGCTCGCCGACGGCTGGGAGGACCGCGTCGCGTTCCACCAGCTGTTCCCGCTGCTGGTCCACGCCTGCCTGTTCGGGGGTCAGTACGGCGCCCGCGCGGCCCGGCTGGCCGGGCGCTACCTCTGACGGCTGCGAGCGCTCTCAGCGCGTCTTCAGCCGGATCGGACACAATGGGACCGTGGTCACCCCCGTCCCGTCCTCCAAGGTGCTCGTCGTCGACGACGACCGCGCCGTGCGCGAGTCGCTGCGCCGGTCCCTGGAGTTCAACGGGTACGACGTGCACCTGGCCGGCGACGGCGCCGAGGCGCTGGCCGGCATCGGGGCGATCGCGCCCGACGTCGTGGTGATGGACGTGATGATGCCCCGGCTGGACGGGCTGGAGACCACGCGCGCGCTGCGGGCGGCGGGCAACGACGTACCCATCCTCGTGCTCACGGCGCGCGACGCGGTCGGCGAGCGGGTCGAGGGCCTGGACGCCGGCGCCGACGACTACCTGACCAAGCCGTTCGCGCTGCAGGAGCTGCTGGCCCGGCTGCGGGCGCTGCTGCGCCGGGTCACGCCGAGCACCGACGACGGCGAGGAGGTGCTGACCTTCGGCGACCTCGCCATGAACGTCACGACCCGCGACGTCACCCGCGCCGGCCGGCCGATCGAGCTCACCCGGACCGAGTTCACGCTGCTGGAGATGTTCCTGCGCCGGCCGCGGCGCGTGCTGGACCGCAACTTCATCCTCGAGGAGGTGTGGGGCTATGACTTCCCCACGACCGCCAACTCCCTCGAGGTGTACGTCGGCTACCTGCGCCGCAAGACCGAGGCCGAGGGCGAGTCGCGGCTGATCCACACCGTCCGCGGCATCGGCTACGTGCTCAAGGCGGGCGATTGATCGGCCCCGGGACCTTCCCGGCCGGGCGGTGGCACTACCGCCGTTCGCTCGCGAGCCGGGTCATCGTGCTCACCACGATGGCGGTGGCGCTGGCGGTCGCCCTCGTGGCGGCGGGCGCCTACCTGACGGCGCGGGTGCAGATGCAGGACGACCTGGACCGCTCGCTGATCCAGCGCGCCCACTACGCCGCCAACCTCGACGCGCTGCTCAGCACCCAGGGCGCGAGCCTGTCGCCGTGGGAGATCGGCGCGGCCGACGTACGCATCGCGCTGGTGGACTCCGACGGCACCGAGGCGATCCTCGACAACGGCAGCACCATCCCGCTCAGCCCGGCCGAGCTCGCGGTGGCCGCCGGCACCCGCCGGCAGGAGGTGCGCACCGTCCTCATCGCCGACGAGCGCTACCGGATGGTCACCGTGCCGACCGACACCGCGGGCGTCGCGGTGATCCTGGCCCAGCCGCTCGCGACCCAGGACCACGTGCTGTCCCGACTGGGGTGGGTGACGCTGGCGTTCGGCCTGATCGGTGTGGTGGGCGCTGCGTTCGCGGGCTGGCTGGTCGCCACGAACGGCCTGCGGCCCGTCCGGCGCTTGACAGCCTCAGTGGAGCGCGTCGCGCGGACCGAGGACTTCACCCCGCTCGAGGTCGAGGGCGACGACGAGGTCGCCCGCCTCGCGACGGCCTTCAACCACCTGCTCACCTCGCTGGACGCCTCCAGCACCCGGCAGCGCCAGCTGGTCGCCGACGCGAGCCACGAGCTGCGCACCCCGCTCACCGCGCTGCGCACCAACATCGACCTGCTCACGATGGTCGCGGCCGACCCCGCCGCGCTGCCCGCGCAGGCGCGCGACGAGCTGATGGACGACGTACGGGCCCAGATCGAGGAGCTCACCACGCTCATCGGCGACCTCACCGAGCTCGCGCGCGAGGAGCCGGTGACCGTGCAGGTGGAGCCGGTGGACCTCACCGACGTCGTGGACCACGCCGTCCAGCGCGTACGCCGCCGCGCCCCCGGCATCACCTTCGAGGTGTTCACCCGGCCGTGGTGGGTCGAGGGCGAAGCCGCCGAGCTGGAGCGCGCGGTCACCAACCTGCTCGACAACGCGGCGAAGTGGAGCCCCGAGGGCGGCCAGGTGACGGTGCGGCTCAGCGACGGCGTGCTCACCGTCGACGACCAGGGCACCGGCATCGCCGAGGCCGACCGGACCCGCGTCTTCGACCGGTTCTGGCGCTCCCCCGACGCCCGCACCATGCCCGGCTCCGGGCTCGGCCTGTCGATCGTGCGGCAGGTCGCCGAACGCCATGGCGGCAACGTCGTCGCCACCGACAACTCCACCGGAGGCGCCCGCCTGGTCCTCCGCCTACCCGGACGGGAAAACATCGATGCCTAAGCCTGGATCCGCCCTCGCCCTGCTGCCCCTCGCGGTCCTGCTCGCCGCCTGCGGCAGCGGCGGATCGGCCAAGCCGGCCTTCTCCTCGCAGAGCCCGGCGCTGTGGAACCCCTGCGACGCCCTGGACTCCGCGCTGATCCACCGCTCCTTCGGCGTGCAGACCAAGGAGGACGACGGCTCGCCGACCCAGCCGAACTGCGCGTTCACGCCGGTGGACCGCAAGTCCGACAAGTTCGCGCTGAGCGCGAACTACCAGCTCACGCCGATCGACCTGCAGGCCTACTTCAAGGCGATGAACCTCAGCAAGAAGGCCGACGTACGCCGCCCGCAGGTCCCGCTCGCCGACGACGCCCGGATGGTCGTGCACTACACGACCAAGCTGATGACCATCACCGGGTTCGTGAAGAACGGCGACCTGTTCCAGATCGTCAACGTGGTCGACCCGGCGCCGTACGCCGTGCAGCGCGACGTGGCCGGCACCGAGGCCGTGCTGACCGCGCTGTCCAAGCACGCCGACGAGACCGGGGCCGGCGCGAGTGCCAGCCCGACCGCCACCGTCACGGTGAACTGAGGGCCGCCAGGACCCGCTCGGCCTTCCAGCGGGTCTCGGCCCACTCCTCGGCCGCGTCGCTCGCGACGGTGATGCCGCCGCCGGTGCCGAGCCGGTAGGTGCCGTCCCCGCCGGTGGTCAGGCTGCGGATGACCACGCCGAGGTCGGCCCGCCCGTCGGCGTCGATCCAGCCGAAGGCTCCGGCGTACGTGCCGCGCGGGGTGGCCTCGACGCTGTCGATGATCTGCATGGTCCGCAGCTTCGGGGCGCCCGTCATCGAGCCGGCCGGGAACAGGTTGCGCAGGGCGTGGACCGTGCTCACGTCACCCCGCAGCCGGCCCCGGACCGTGGAGACGAGCTGGTGCACCGCGGCGTACGACTCCACCTGCATGAGGCCGGGCACGCTCACGCTGCCCACCTCGCAGACCGTCGCGAGGTCGTTGCGGAGCAGGTCGACGATCATCAGGTTCTCGGCGCGGAACTTGGGATCGGTCGCCAGGTGGTGGCGCGCCGCCTCGTCCTCCTCCGGCGTGCTGCCGCGCGGCGTGGTGCCCTTGATCGGCTTGGTCTCGATGGTGCGCGTCTCGTCGATGAGCGCGTAGCGCTCGGGGCTGGAGCTGAGCAGCCAGGCGCGGGCGCCGGGGAGGTCGTGCTGCAGGAATCCCGCGTACGGCGCCGGGTTCAGCTCCCGCAGCCGCCGGTACGCCGTCGCGGGGTCGAGCTCGCTGGACACCTCGATGCGGTGGGTCAGGTTGACCTCGTAGGAGTTGCCCGCGTGGAGCTGCTCCTGGACCCGGGCGAACGCCTCCCGATACCGCGAGTTCGGTCTTGTGGTCTGCCGAATCCCGTCTTGTGGTCGACCGAAACCCGTGATTCGGTCGACCACAAGGCCGAACTCGCGGCGGAGGGTGCGGGAGGGGCGCATCCACACCGCGTCGGGCTGGTGGGGGTCGGGGGCGGCGGGGAGGTCGGGGCGGGCGGCGTACCCGAAGTAGCCGTACCAGCGGGCGTCGGCCGGCCCGTCGGCCAGCTCGCGCTCCAGTACGACGAACGGGTCGTCGCCCACGACCTCGGCCCGCCCGCCCGCGTGCCGGGTGACCTCGCCCGTCGCTGCGGAGAAGGTGAGCGAGACGTCGTCGGGCTCCAGCCACGCCAGCGTGTCCCCGATCCAGGCGCACCGCGGGGAGGAGGCCGTCACCTCCTCGAACCTCATCGGGACCCCAGGAAGCTGCGGACCATCGCGGCGCCGTGCTCGCTGAGGATCGACTCGGGGTGGAACTGGACGCCCTCGATCGGCAGGGTGCGGTGGCGCACCCCCATCACCACCGGGTCCAGCCCGTCCGGCCCGTCGGCCCAGGCCGTCGCGACCAGCTCGTCGGGCAGGGCGACGGCGGCCAGCGAGTGGTAGCGGACGGCGGCCAGGTCCTGCGGCAGGCCGGTGAACACGCCGCGGCCGTCGTGCCGGACGTGGGCGACCTGGCCGTGGGCCGGCGCGACGCGATCCACCACGCCGGCGTACCGCGTCACGATGCCCTGCAGGCCCAGGCAGACGCCGAGCACCGGCAGCCCGAGGTCGAGCAGGGACCAGTCGTACTCGTCGGGATGGCCGGGGCCGGGCGACAGCACCAGGTGCGAGTACGCCGCCAGGTCGGCCGCGGCCACCTCGTCGGACTCCACGACCGTCGGCAGCACGCCGGTCACGCCGGCGACCAGGTGGACCAGGTTCCAGGTGTACGAGTCGTGGTGGTCCACCACCACCACGTCGACACGGTCAGGTCGGGGAGCCATCCAGCAGCACCCCGACGACCAGGTCGTGCACGATGTCGAAGCCGCGCTCGGTCAGGATCGACTCGGCGTGGAACTGCACGCCGCGATAGTGCGGCCCGCTCAGCGCGTTGACGTCGCCGGTGTCGGGGTCGGCGTCGACCGAGACGCCGTCCGGCAGCACCGTCGTCGCACCCGGGCGACCCACGAACGTGTTGTAGAACCCGACCCGCTCCAGGCGCCCGGCGAGCTCGACCTCGGCCTGGGTGCCCTGGAAGACGATGTCCTTGTAGGCCAGCGGGATGCCGAGGGAGTGGCACAGCGCCTGGTGTCCGAGACAGACGGCCAGGAACGGCTTCTGCTCGGCGAGGAGGTCCTTCACCGCGGCGCGCAGCTGGCCCATCTTCGGGTCGGCGTCGTCGCGCGGGTCGCCGGGGCCGGGGCCGACGATCACCAGGTCGGCCCCGTCGAAGGCCCCGGTCGCGTAGTCCTCGTGCCGTACGACGGTGGAGCTGATGCCCATGCGCATCAGCATGTGCCGCAGCATGTTCACGAAGTCGTCCTCGCCGTCGAGGATGATCGCCCGCTTGCCGATCAGCCGCGGGTCGACCGGCGAGCCGGCCTGGTCGGCGAGCCAGAAGCCGGACAGCCGCCGGTTGCGCGCGTTGAGGGCGATCAGGACGTCCTCGTCGGCCACCAGGGTGGCGATGTCGACGTCGGGGGCCGGCGCGCGGTCGACCAGGCCGAAGGCGGAGAGGATGCCGCCGGCCTTGGCATGGGTCTCGGCGACCTCGTAGTCCGGGTCGGAGTCGCGGACCAGTGTGGCGCCCGCGGTGACCTTGAGCCTGCCGTCGGTCGACACGTCCGCGGTCCGGATCACGATCGGGCTGTCCAGCACCTGCTGGCCCTCCTCGTCGCGGCCGAACAGCGCCAGCGCCGAGGCGTAGTAGCCGCGCCCCTCGGGCTCGTAGGCCTTGATCAGCCGGCAGGCGTTCTCCACGGGCGACCCGGTCACCGTGGCGGCGTACATGGTGTCGCGGAGGACCTCGCGGACGTCCTTGGACGTGCGGCCGGCGAGGAGGTACTCGGTGTGGATCAGGTGCGTCATCGGCTTGAGGAACGGGCCGAGCACCTGGCCGCCCTCGGTGCAGATGTCGCACATCATCTTGAGCTCCTCGTCGACGACCATGAAGAGCTCGTAGATCTCCTTCTCGTCCTTGAGGAAGTCGCGCATCCGCGCCTCGATGCCGCGCGTCTCGCCGGCGGGCGGGCGGAGGTGGAAGGTGCCGGAGATCGGGTTCATCCGCACGTCGCCGCCGTGGACGGACACGTGCCGCTCCGGCGATGCGCCGATGAGGAAGCGGTCGCCGGTGAAGAAGACGTAGGTCCAGTACGAGCCGCGCTCGTGCTCCAGCAGCCGCCGGAACACCGTCAGCGCCTTCGCCGCGCTCCAGTCGGCGACCTCGGCCCGGTAGGTGCGACCGACGACGAGGTTCGCGCCCTCCCCCTGGCCGATCTCCTGCTCGATGATGGTGCGGACGATCTCGGCGTACGCCGCGTCGTCGGTGTCGAAGCCGCCGCGATCGGTGAACTCCACCCCGTCGTCGTCGATCGCGCCGATGACCTCGGCCACCGAGAACTCGTGCTCCTCGACGATGTCGACGACCACCAGCGGGGTGCCGTCGTCGTGTGCCTCGAAGCCGCGCTCCCGCACCTGCCGGAAAGGTACGGCGACCAGGCGGTCGGCCTGGTGCCCCGGCTGCGGGATCCCCGACTCCAGCGGGATGTCCATGATCGAGGCGACCTCGCTGCGCCGGCCGCCGATCACGCCCACCGTGGGCATGTCCCCGGCCCTCGTGGAGCGCCGGATGATGGCCCACGCCTCGTGCCCCTGGATCGCGGCGATGGCGTCCCGGGCGTCGAGGTGTGTGTCCGTCATGGGCGGAAGCCTATTCTCGGCCGTGGCCAGCAAGGACCCAGGAGGGCCGATGGACGAGATCACGACCGAGCCGCTCGCGCCGGAGCAGCAGGCGACGGCGACCGCGCTGCTCGCCGACGCGTTCTTCCGCGACCCGGTGATGGCGTGGCTGCTGCCGGCCGAGCAGCGCCGCAAGGAGGCGCTCGAGAGGTTCTTCGCCCTCGAGACCGAGCACGTGCTGGGGCACCCCGACAGCCTGCTCGCGTCCCGCCGTGGCACGGCGCGCGGCGTGCTGCTGGTGCTCCCGCCGGGACGCTGGAAGACCTCGTTCCTCAGCCAGGCGCGGCATGGGGCGGCGTACGCCTCGATCTTCCGGTTCCGGCTGGGCCGGGCCAACGCGCTGCAGAGCCGGCTGCAGCGGCTGCACCCGCGCGAGCCGCACTACTACGTCCCGATGATCGGCGTCGCCACCACCGCGCAGGGCACCGGTGTCGGCAGCGCGCTGCTGGAGCAGCTGTGCGCGCGCTGCGACGCGGAGGGGCTGCCGGCGTACCTCGAGGCCACCAGCCCGGAGAGCGCGCGCCTCTACAGCCGGCACGGCTTCGTCACCAAGCGCACCCTGACCTCCTTCGACCGGAAGCGGCGCTCGACCATGCCGCCGATCGAGCTGATGGCCCGGAAACCCGGTGCCACCGGGGATTCAGGCGGGGACTCAGGCGGCGCAGCGGCAGCCGCGGAGGGCTGAGGAGCGGCGCAGCTGCTCGAGCGCGCGGGCCCGGGTGGGGCCGATGCTGCCGACCGGGATGCCCAGGCGGGCGCTGAGGTCGCCGTACGACAGTGACGGCTCGGCGACCATGAGCAGCATCAGGTCGCGGGCGACCGGGGGCAGCTCGGCGAGCGCGGCACGCAGCAGCCGGCGCTCCTCGGCCGCGATCGCGCCGGCCTCGGCCTCGTCGTCGACGGCCGCGTCGAGGTGCCGCTCGTCGGCGGGGTCGACCGAGCGCAGTCGGAGCCCACGACCGATCAGCCGGACGCACTCGTGCGCGGTGGTGGTGCGGATCCAGCCGGGCAGGGCGGCCGGCTCGCGGAGGTCGCCGAGGTGCTCGAACAGGTGCAGCCAGACGTTCTGGCTGACGTCGTCGCGGTCCGAGGCGGTGAGCCGGTGAGCGCCCACGACCGCCTCGACCAACGGGCGGAACCGCTCGACGAGCGCGTCCCACGCGGAGCCGTCGCCGGCCCGTGCGGCCGGGACCAACATCGCCAGGCTGACTGCTGCGTCCATGGTCTGCACCTCCTTCTCGCATGCTCCCGCCGCGGTCGGTCCGGGGCCAGCGCTCGTGACCGACGAGACAGGTCGACGGGGCGTCACGTGGATCACGTATCTGCGCACCGGGCTGACGGGTCCTCCTTGCAGATCGCGACACCCGTCGCTCCCGAGCTCCCCGAAGGACTGATCATCATGACCTGGAACGAGACCCACGAACGCACCCGCATCCTGCGCCACGTCGCCGCTGTGGCCGCCGCCGACATGTCCGGCGCCGTGCCGTGGCGCGAGGAGTGGAGCCAGTACTTCGCCGGCCCCGCCGGCCTCGTCTGCGCCCTGCGCGGCCGGGTCGAGGCGCTGTACGCCGCCCAGGTGGACGACCACTCCCCCGAGGACTTCGAGGACACCCAGCACCGGATCCGCGAGACCCAGGCCGGTGTCATCGCGATCCTGCGGGCGGCCTCGGCCGCGGCCGCGCTGCGCACGATCCCGGCGCCCGCGGCACCGGAGCGGATCGTCGAGAACCTGCACTTCTGGCAGGGCCGCGGCGGCGCGGTGCTGCCGAGCGTGTCCTGGCGCTGAGCTCCCCGGCGCCGGCCAGACAGGCAGCGACCGTGCGGTCTGTGGGGGACGCGCGGTCGCTGCCGCCCCCAGCCCCCGGCCCCGGCGTGCCGGGTGACCCGGCTCAGACGCCGAGGGCCAGGAACGCGGACGCGGTCGCGGAGGCGACCGGGTCGGTGGTGTCCCGGCGTACCTGGTGCAGGGCGGTGGCCGGGTCCTTGCCCGCCGCCAGCCCGGCGTGCAGCCGGACCATCAGGTCCGCGGTCGCGGCGTCGTTGACCTCGGCGACGCTGCAGACCAGCCCGGCGGTGCCGAGCCCGAACAGGGCGGCCGCGAGGCCGAGCAGCTCCTGCGCGCCGACGGGGGCGAGCACGCCGGACTCGCAGGCCGACAGCACGACGCGGTACGGCGCCCGCCCGATCCGCTCGATGTCGTGCACCGTCAGCGGCCCGTCGGCGAGGTCGAGGCTGGAGAACAGCGGGCTGTCGGCGCGGAAGTGGCCGTGGGCCGCGAGGTGGACCAGGTCGGCGCCGTCGATGCCGGCCAGGACCGGCTCGAGCGTGGCTCGCTTGCCGGCAAGCAAGTGGGCGGCCGGGTGCTGCTCGGCCAGCAGCGGCACCTCCGCGCCGCCGGACTCCAGCCCGGGCCCGCAGACCAGGACGGTACGCCGATCCGTCGGGCGGCGTACCGCACGGGCGCGGAGCCACTGACCCGCCGACGGGACCACGCTGAACGGCCGGTCGGCGAGCGCCGGCAGCACCGCCCAGGGAAGCCCGTGCAGCCGCGTGGTGGGCGCCAGGACGACGGGACCTTCCGGGATCAGCCGGGCCGCGTCGCCGAGGATCGCGTCCTGCAGGCGGCGGCCGATCTGCTCGGTGGCGGCCGGCCGGCCGCGGGCGCTCCGTCGCAGGAGCATCGCGACCGGGTCGAGCAGGGCGAGCGCGTCGGCGGTGGGGCCGGCGACGCGGCGGCGTACCTTCCCGGCGTGGACGACGAGGACGTGCAGCGTCCCGTCCACGTCGACGAGCTCGACCAGGCACCCGTCGCCGACCCCGGCGACGACCTCCTCCGCCGTGGCGGGCCTGTCCGCGTCGGTGCCGGCCGCCGAGACCGTGTGGCTCTCGGCCCGGACCGCCCGCTCGAGCCGCAGCCGCTCGCGCTCGAGCCGCTCGGTCGGCTCTCCGGCCGCCCGGGCCTCCGCGAGCTGGCGCCCGTTGTCGCGCAGCGCCGCGAGCGACTCGGGGATGGTCGCCGCATCCGACGTCATCCGCGGCTGCGCGAGGGTGGTGGCCCGGGTCCGCTCGGCCCAGCCCAGCAGGCGCCGGGGGTCGGTGGCCGCCGCCCGCAGCGCGACCTCGGTCAGCTCGCGGCCGTGGGTGGTCGCCTGGGCGCGGAGCTCCGAGCTGCCGAAGGTTCGCCGGTGCTCGTCGATCGCGTCCAAGCCCGCACCGCACGCCCGCAGGGCCGCCGCGGAGCCTTCGGACTCCTCCCTCGCCAGGGCGAGCGCAGTCCAGCCGGCTGCGCGCACGATCGGGTTGGCGCGGTTCCGGTACGTCGCCGCAACGGACCACCAGCGCAGCCGCTCCTCCGCGGTGCGGGACGCGCGCGCAGCCAACCCCAGCGCGAGCGGCGCCTCGTCCGCATTCTCCGCGTGCAGCTGCTCCGCAACGCGGGCCGCACTCCCCGCGAGGCCGCGACGATCACCGATCTCGGCCCGCGCCGCGACCTCGACGAGCCGGGCGCGCAGCTCCACCCAGGGCCGGTGTCGCCGACGAGCGGCGAGCGCCGCCTTGCGTGCCGTGACGAGTGCTTCCGCCGGATTCCCGGATGCTCGCAGGGCGCGTGCCTGCACCAGCCCGATGCGCGGGATGTCGAACTCGGTGACGCCCTGCGGCTCTGCGAGGACGGCTGCCGCCTCTGCCGGCAGGCCGGCCGTGAGGTAGGCGTTGGCATGGGCGCACAGCAGGTCGACCCGGACCGGTGCGCCCGCTTCCCGGTAGAGGCGTGCCGCATCGGCGTAGTAGCCGAGAGCGTGCGCGACCTCGCCCCGAACCATGGCGACCTCAGCGAGATTGGAGAACGCGGACGCCATCTCGCCGATCGCACCGACGCCTTCAAGTAGGTCGACCGCCTCGTGCAGGTGATCCGCTGATGAACCTACCCGCCCGAGGTGCTCCTCCACTGCCGCCAAGCAGATGCAGGCACGCGCCTCCCAGAGGGCGTTGTCCTCGTCGGCAAGCAGATCTCGGGCCTCCTGTGCGACGGGAAGGGCCTCGCGGTGACGATCCACCAGGTGCAGGAGCACGGCTCGGCGCAGGAGGACCTTGGCCAGCACCGCTCCCTCCGCCAGAGAGCTGGCGTGCTCGAGCTCGCGCAGCGCGGCGTGGGAGCGGCCGGCGTACAGCAGCGTCCCGGCAAGCGTGGCCCGGACATCCGCCTCGCGGTTCGCGTCCATCGACGCCACGGCCGCGGCGAGCGCAGCCCGCGCGTGCGCGAGCGCTCTGTCGGTCTCCCCCGCGTCGCGCCGCACGATGGCCAGGGCCTGCTCGGCGAACGATCGCGCCCTATCGCCCGGTTCGGCGGCAAGAAGTCGTTCGGCGCGCGCCAGAGCCTCCTGGGGTCGCTCGATCGCAAGGTCCAACAGGTCTTCCATGGCCATCCTGAGCACGAGGGAGAACGCTCTTTACCGCCGCTCCCGAGCGCCACTACGTTAGCGGCACGGGGGATCTCGGGCTGTCCTCATTCAGAGCTCCAGGAGTCACCATGCCGCAGTCTGCCCGTCCACCGTTCTCCCTGGCCTCACTCACGTCGCTCGCCTCGCGGCTCCCGCGCCTGCTGCGGCCCTGGGACTGGTGGCGCCTGATCGACCGGGACGACGACACCGATCGCGGCCGCGGCGGGCACGACCGGCCGGACGACCTCGACGCGGAGACCGCCCGTGCGCAGGGTCGGGTCATCCGTCGCGCGTTCGGGAACGACGTGGCAGCGGCGGCGCGCGACGGCTCAGGTCGGACGGAGGACGACGCGCAGGCGGCGTACTTCTTCCGACCCGGGCATGCACTCGTCCGCGAGGACCGCGCCGAGGAGGTGCTCGCGTTCTTCAGCGAGAACACGAGGGACTTCCTCGGCACCGCGGAGAAGGTGGTCGACGACGACGAGAGGCCGCCGGTCCCCGGTCTGGTCACGATCAGTCTCCCTCGCCGCCGCGACGGCGAGGACGAGGTCCTGCGCACTCTCGACGAGCTCGAGGCCGCGTTCCCGCCCGACGCCGACGGACGACCCGTCGTTTCGCCGGACCACGTTCTCTACGTCACCAGTGTCGGTCCACACTTCTGCCCGCACGGCGAGCCGGAGGAGCCCCCGACCGACGTACCGGTGCCGCGCTTCGACCCCGACCCGGACGACGGAGCCGAGATCCGGGTGTCCGTCGTGGACACCGGCTGGTGGCCGGCTGCGGCGGGCCAGCACACGTGGCTGGCGCACGGCGTCGTGTCCGAGCCCGCCGACGAGGAGGTCATCAACCAGACGGCCATCCACGAGTACGGCGGCCACGGCACCTTCGTCGCGGGCGTCCTGAGGGGCCCGGCGCCGAAGGCGCACATCCAGGTCGAGGGCGCCCTGACGCACGGCGGCGCCGTCCTCGAGTCGAAGATCGTCGCACAGCTGCACCAGGCCTACACCGAGCGGCAGCATCCCCAGCTGATCTCGATCTCGGCCGGCACCCACAGCCGCAGCGACTTCCGCCTCATCGCGTTCGACGCCCTGATGGCCGATCTGCTGGAGCGGGATATCGAGCCCCTCGTCATCGCGGCGGCCGGCAACGACGGCAGCAGCTCACCGTTCTGGCCGGCAGCATTCGAGTGGGCCCGCGGGGTCGGTGCGGTCGACCCGGACGCCAAGGTCGCCGACTACTCGAACTACGGCGCCGACTGGGTCGACGTCTACGCCCGCGGAACCGACCACGTCAACGCGTTCCCGGTCGGTACCTACCCCTGCTACGAGCCGGCCAACGCCGGCCAGGTGCGGACCTTCAAGGGCCTGGCCCAGTGGAGCGGCACCTCGTTCGCGACACCGATCGTCACCGGCCTGGTGGCCGCCGAGATGAGCCGGAATCCGGGCGCGAAGGCGACCGATGCCTTCGCCAAGGTCGTCAAGGCCGGATCCCCCGGGACCGACCCCGACGGCAACGCGATCACCATCGTCGGGCCCCTCATCTGACCGTCCCGTAGTTGTGAGAGTGACCCAGGGGTCACTCTCACAACTACGCGAGCTACAGGGTCACCCACGGCGTGGTGAGGGACCAGCCGTCCAGCTCCACCACGAAGCGCACCAGGCCGGCACCGACCCCGGAGAACCGGAAGAAGCCGGCAGCGTCGGCCTCGACCGCCACGTCGTCGAGCTCGGGACGCTGCAGCGTCACGGCGGCGCCGGCACCGTCGACGACCTCGCCCAGGACCTGGTCGCCGTCGACCTCCACCTCGACGGTGATGCCGCTGCGGCCGAAGGTGAGGGCGCGCGGCGTACCGGCCGAGGACCGTACCGCGGCCCCCGCGTCGAAGGCGGAGTCGTGCAGCAGCTCGGCGAGCTCGTCGTCGATGGTGCGCCAGGTGAAGGCCGCGCGGGCGGCGTCGCGGCGCTGCGTGCTCACCGACGCGTCCTCCGCGACCGCCTCGCCGAGCGCGGCGATCAGCTCGTCGTCGGACATCGCGTCCCAGTTCAGGTCACTCATGCTCTCTCCCCCTCCAGCTCCCGCAGCGCGCGTGTGCGGCGCAGCTGCTCCAACGCGCGTGCCCGGGTCGGCCCGATGCTCCCGATCGGGATGCCCAGCCGTGCGCTGATCTGCTCGTAGCCCACGGGAGGATCGGCCAGCAGCAGGAGCAGCAGCTCGCGCCGGCCGGCCGGCAGCTCGGCGAGCGCCTCCCGCAGCAGCTGGCGCCGCTCGGCGGCCAGCAGCTCCTCCCCCGCCGCATCAGGTACGACGGCGTCCAGCCCGTGCTCGGCCTGCGGGTCGACCGCGCGGACCTTGCCCCGCGCACCGAGCAGGCGCAGGCACTCGTTGCGGGTCGTCGTACGGATCCATCCGGGCAGCGCGTCGGGCTCGCGCAGCGCTCCGAGGTGCTCGACCAGGCGCAGCCAGACGGTCTGGCTGACGTCGTCGCCGTCAGCCTCGGAGAGCCGGTGTGCGCGGATGATGGCGCCCACCAGCGGCAGGAAGCGGTCGACGATGGCGTCCCACGCATGCTGGTCTCCTCCCACGGCTGCGGGGACCAGCGTGGCGAGTGGGTGCGAAGCGTCCACGGGTGCATGGTCCCGCACATTCAGAGCGCGTTACCAGTGCTCCTGATACATCGGAGAACTTTTCCGAATTCCCTGTATCAACCCGGCACCCCCGCCACTCCTCCTCCCGTGAACCGCGGCGACCCGCCGCCGAAGCTCCCCGGAAGGAACACGACGATGACCTGGACCGAGACCCACGAGCGCACCCGCATCATCCGCGAGGCGATCGACGCAGCCGCCGCCGACATGACCGGCGCCGTCCCGTGGCGCGAGGAGTGGTCGGCGTACTTCGACGGCCCCGCCGGCCTGGTGGCCGCGCTGCGCAGCCGCTGGGAGCGGATGTGCGTGGCCCAGCTGGACACGCAGGCCAGCCACGACGACGTCGACGAGACCTACGCGCGGCTGCGCCGCTCCGAGGCCGCCGTCGTGAAGATCCTCGAGGCCGCCCGCGACCAGGCCGTCGGCCGGGTCATGCCCCTCACCGGTGCCGCGTCGCCGCTCCCCAAGATCGTCAAGCGCCGGATCTTCGCCTTCCACGGAGGTCCGGTCCTCCCCACCGCCGAGTCCCGTCGCTGACGGACCGGCCGGAAAAAGGCAGCAGCCGCGCGGATCTGTGGGGACCGCGCGGCTGCTGTCTGCTTCGGTACGTCGATCAGGCCGGCGCCGCCATCGTCCGGCTGATGATCTCCTTCATGATCTCGCTGGTGCCGCCGTAGATCTGCGAGATGCGCAGGTCGGCCCAGGCACGGGCGATCGGGTACTCGTTCATGTAGCCGTAGCCGCCGTGCAGCTGCAGGCACTTGTCGGCGACCTCCTGGGCCTTCTCCGAGCACCACAGCTTGGCCATCGCCACGGTCGGGATGTCGAGCTCACCCTTGAGGTGCAGCGTCATGCACTCGTCGACGAAGGACCGGGCCACCCGCGCCTCGGTCGCGCACTCGGCGAGCTTGAACTTGGTGTTCTGGAAGGCCCAGATCGGGCGGCCGAACGCCTCGCGCTCGTGGACGTAGCGCAGGGTCTCGTCGACCATGTACTCCATCGCGATGGTGTTGGACACGGCGATGATCAGGCGCTCCTGGGGCAGCTGCATCATCAGCTGGACGAAGCCCTGGCCCTCCTCGGCGCCGAGCAGGTTGGTGACCGGGACGCGGACGTCCTCGTAGACCAGCTCGGCGGTGTCCTGGCCCTTCATGCCGACCTTGTCCAGCGCGCGGCCGCGGGAGAAGCCGGGGCTGTTGGTCGGCACCAGGATCAGCGAGATGCCGGCGGCCGCCTCCTCCGGGTTGGTCTTCGCGACGGTGATCACCAGGTCGGCCTGACGGCCGTTGGTGATGAAGATCTTGGAGCCGTTGATGACGTACTCGTCACCCTCGCGGATCGCCTTGGTCTTGACGCTCTGCAGGTCCGAGCCGGTGCCGGGCTCGGTCATCGCGATGGCGCCGACGACCTCGCCGGAGGCCAGCTTCGGCAGCCACTCCTGCTTCATCTCCTCCGAGCCGTAGGCCAGGATGTAGTGGGCGACGATGCCGTTGTGCAGCGAGACGCCCCAGCTGCTGTCGCCGACCTTGGCCTGCTCCTCGATGAGGATCGCCTCGTGCGCGAAGGTGCCGCCGCCACCGCCGTACTCCTCGGGGATGGAGCAGCACAGCAGGCCGACCTCGCCGGCGCGGTTCCACAGGTCGCGGTCGACCTCCTTGTTCGCGATGAACCTCTCGACGTTCGGCTTGACCTCCTTCTCCATGAAGGTGCGGCAGAGGTCGCGGAAGTCGTCGAGGGACTCCGAGGAGTCCATCCAGGGCGAGCGGCGGGTGGGCACGATGTGGAACCTTTCGGGAAGGACGGTGATACAGCCTGTATCAGCCCTCGATTG
Source organism: Nocardioides ultimimeridianus (assembly GCF_054777895.1). Taxonomy (NCBI): domain Bacteria; kingdom Bacillati; phylum Actinomycetota; class Actinomycetes; order Propionibacteriales; family Nocardioidaceae; genus Nocardioides; species Nocardioides ultimimeridianus. The sequence goes on from NZ_BAAHAB010000002.1 coordinate 21,425, forward strand.
AACCACTCCGCAGCGCTTGATACAAGGTGTATCAGAACCGCTAGGGTGCTGCTGTGATCGATGTGGACGAGCGGCGTACCGCGCTGGTGAACGCCGCCCGCGACGCGATCGAGGAGCTCGGGCCGGGCGTCGGCATGGCCCAGATCGCCGAGCGGGCCGGCATCCCGCGGCCCAACGTCTACCGCTCGTTCGCGAGCAAGGAGCACCTCGACCGCGAGGTCGCCCGGCAGGCGAGCAAGGAGCTGCTCTCCCACGTGCGGCCGCAGCTGGTCAGCACCGGCCAGCGGTACGACGTGATCCGGCGGATGATCGACCAGCAGTTCGGCTGGGCCGCGCGGCACCCGCACCTCTACCGGTTCGTCACCGCCCAGCGACAGGCGGCCAACCTGCAGGCCGACCGCCGGAGCCGACCGCAGTTCCTCTCCGAGATCGTCGACGCGACGATCGACCACGCCCGACGGGCGGTGGGCGACGAGGCCGACCGGGCCATCGCGGCCTCCGACGCCGTGCTGGCGAGCCTGATGGGCATGGTCGACGCCGGCACGCTGTGGTGGCTCGACCACCACGACGAGACCCAGGACCAGGTCGTCGACCGGCTGGCGCGGCAGGTGCTGCTCATCCTCGAGGACCTGCTCACCTCGCGCGGGCTGGACCCGGCCATCCTCGACGGCGTGAGCTGACGTCTAGCCGGCGGTGCTCGCGCTCATCACCGCGGCCGGAGGGCTCACCACGTCGACGCTCGTGTCGACCCGGGCCGTCGCGACGGCGGCGGTCAGCACCTGGTCGACGGCGTCGGTCACGCCCTGCGGCGGGGCAGTGGCACCATCGAGCTGGACCGAGGCGACGTTCTGGCCGGCCAGGACGAACCACAGCGTCATCGGCTGGTCGCCCCCGCGCGTGGCCATCACCGGGCCTGCGGTCCAGGACCCCTCGACCCGGAAGCCGCAGCCCGCCAGGCTCTTCGCGGCGAGGTTCAGGCCGAGGCTCGCCTCGTCGGCGGTGGGGTAGCTGCTCAGGCCGACCACCGCCGTGTTGCCGACGGACTCGCTCGATCCGCTCGCCGCCTCGTCCATCAGGCAGGAGGGCGGCGACACCGCTCGCGTCGTGCTCCCGTTCGGGTCGAAGCCGCTCGCCCAGGAGCCGAGGGCCTGCTGCAGCTGGGCACCGGTCGGGGCGGTCATCGACGACGACTGGTGCTCCGATGCGGTCCCGCTGGCGGTCCCGGCGGGGGCAAAGGCCGCGCCGGCGATCCCCGACATCACGCTCACCGTGCTGTCGTCCTGGATCGCGGCGAGCAACGCCGAGCCCAGCGCGGCGCGGACGGCCTCGGGGTCGGCGCTCGCCGGGTCCGAGACGCCCACGAACGCGAGGCGCTCGTGCCAGCGGGCCACCGCGAAGACGGCGTGGCCGTTCGCATCGGCAGCGGTCGCGGTGATCAGCTCGGTGTCGGGGGCGGGCGCCGACGTGTGCACGTCGCTGCAGGCGCTCGACGGCGCTGCTCCCGCCATCAGTTGCTGCGCCGCGGCCTCGGTCTTCATCGCCATGCCGCGCGAGAACGCGACCGAGTGCCCGGACAGGAAGGCCGACGCGCCGTAGCTCGCCACGTCGCCGTCCTGCTCGTCGCTCAGCAGCGAGCCCATGCAGTCGTCGCCCGCGGCGTTCAGGTCGCTCGGAATGTCCTTGATGCTGGTCGGCTCGGTCCAGTCCGAGATCCAGCCGGCGGTGACGTCGTCCAGGACGGCGACGCTGAGCGGCGCCGGTGCCGGCATGTCGTCGGCAGGGTCCACAACGGTGCGGGTCGAGTGGTGGGCGAGCAGCCCCACCCCACCGCCCGCGACCAGGGCGAGGGCGGCGACGCCGCCGACCAGCCTCGTCGTACGACGTCGACGAGCGGCCGTCGTGGCGCGCTCCGCGCCGGGGGCGGTGGTGTGGGTGGCGACCTGGTCGGTGAGCGCGTCGAAGGCGCTGTCGAGATCGAAGAGCTCAGGCATGGGCGGTGTCCCCGCTTCGGGTGTGATCCTGGGTGTGGTCCTGGCCCTCGCCCAGCAGCTGGGCGAGCGCCGCGCGGCCGCGCGAGAGGCGGGCCTTCACGGTGCCCTGGGGGCACCTCTCGATCGACGCGACCTCCGCGACGGGGAAGCCGGCCAGGTGGTGCAGCACCAACGCCCGGCGCTGGGCCTCGGGCAGCTCGCGCAGCGCGGCGACCAGCGCCACGGTCGAGCCGTCCGGCCCCCGCACCGGCTCCGGTCCGCGGGTGGTGGCCAGATGCCTCAGCGCGGTCCGGTGCCGCCGCCAGCGCGACACGGCGAGTCGGGTCGCGACCTGGCGGACCCAGGCTCCGGGCTCGTCGTACGCGCGCAGCTTCGACCAGCGTGGCCAGGCCCTGGTGTACGCCTCCTGCGCGATCTCCTCCGCGGCCCCGAAGTCTCCCGAGACGGCGTAGGCGCAGGCGACGGTGCGGTTCCAGGTGGCGTCGTAGAACGCCGCGAAGTCAGCATCAGCGCTCATGCCGTGCTCCCGATCTCCTCGTCATGCACCCAACACGCACGACCATCATCATCGGTTGCACGACCGGTCGCATCCGGCCGCGTCGGCTCAGCTGCTCAGCTGCTCAGCTGATCGTGGTGAGCAGCTGGGTCGCGCGGGTGAGGACGACGTACAGCGTCGCGCGGCCGGTGGCCGACTCCGCCTCGATCTCCTGGGGCCGCACGACCACGATGCCGTCGAACTCCAGGCCCTTGGTGTCGAGGCCGGTCAGCACCACGACCCGGTCGGTGCCCGACGGCGGGGCGGAGGCGTCGCGGGCCGAGGCCGCGGCCGACGGTGCGTCGGCGGCGAGCTCGGGCCAGGAGGCCAGCCAGGCGTTGACCTCGCTGCGCCGGGCGACGGGTACGACGACGCCGACCGTCCCGGACACCTGCTGGGCCAGCTCGGCGACCGCTGCCCGGGTGGTCGCCTCGAGGTCGTCGCCCGCCTGCAGCTCGACCGGCTCAGCGCCGGTGCGGCGTACGGCGTCGGGCAGGTCGGCGTCGAGGCCGACCCGCTCGGCGTACGCCGCGGCGTAGGCGTAGATCTCGGCGCTGTTGCGGTAGTTCGTCGAGAGGTGGAAGGAGTGGACCGCCTTGCCCTCGAGCGCGGCCGCGCGGGCGGCCTCGGACTCGGCGCGCACCGGCCACGAGGACTGCGCCGGGTCGCCCACGATGGTCCAGGACGCCGTCCGGCCGCGGCGGCCGACCATCCGCCACTGCATCGGGCTGAGGTCCTGCGCCTCGTCGACCAGGACGTGCGCATAGGGGTCGTCGTCGATGCCGTACGTCGGAGCCACCCACCCACGTGCGCCGCCGAACTCACGGTCCGAGGCGGTGAGGAGCTCCTCGCGGTCGCTCGCCTTGAGGACCTCCGCGTAGCCGTCGTCGTCGACCTTGCGCTGCGGCTGGTCGCCGAGCAGGTAGCGCAGCTCGTCGAGCAGCGGCACGTCCTCGATCGAGATCTGCCCGCTGATCGGGCGGGCGGGGTCCAGGTGCGCCCAGGACTTGGCCAGCAGGGCCTGCTCCTCGCGGGACAGCAGGCCGTCCGCGACGCGGGAGAGGAGCTCCGGGTCGCGCAGCCAGCACAGCACCGTCGCGGCGTCCAGCGGCGGCCACCAAGCCAGCGCGAAGTCGAGGAACTCGTCGCTGCCCAGCAGGTCGTCGTTGAACTCCTCGCGACCGCGCTCGCGGCCGCGCTCGGAGCGGACCTGGCGCCACAGCGCGTCGAGCAGCGCGTGGTTGACGCGCGGGAGCTGCTTGTTGCGCAGGCCCTGCGACATCAGCTGCCGGCGTACCTGACCGAGGCGGCCGCGGTCCAGGACCAGCCGGTCGTCGCGGTAGAACATCCGGAACTCGGTGGGCGACCCGGGCGCCTGCTGGCGTGCCGTCCGCCGGATCAGCTCGGCCATCCGCTCCGAGCCCTTGAGGTCGGCGACCGCCGGCTCGTCGTGGCGCGTGGCGCGCACGTCGCTGACGACCTCGCCGAGGCTGCGCAGCGCGACGGCGGTCTCGCCGAGGCTGGGCAGCACCCGCTCGATGTAGCGCATGAAAACGCCCGACGGGCCGACCACGAGCACGCCTCCGCGCTCGTAGCGGCGGCGGTCGTTGTAGAGCAGGTACGCCGCGCGGTGCAGCGCGACCACGGTCTTGCCGGTGCCCGGGCCGCCGGAGATCGCGACGACGCCCTTCGCGGGCGCGCGGATGGCCTTGTCCTGCTCGGCCTGGATGGTCGCGACGATGGAGTGCATCGACCGGTCGCGGGCGCGGGAGAGCTGCGCCATCAGCGCGCCCTCGCCGATGATCGGCAGGCTGCGGCCCGCGGCCTCGGCGGCCTCCAGCGCCTCGCTGTCGAGCAGCTCGTCCTCGACACCGACCACCTTGCGGCCGGAGCTGCGCAGGACGCGGCGCCGGATCACGCCGTTGGGCTCGGCGGCGGTGGCCTGGTAGAACACGGCGGCCGCCGGGGCGCGCCAGTCGATGAGCAGGGACTCGCGGTCGTCGTCACGCAGGCCGATCCGGCCGACGTAGCGCGGCTCGGGGTCGACCTCGTCGACCAGGTCGAGCCGGCCGAAGACCAGGCCCTCGTGGGCCGCGTCGAGCTGGGCCAGTCGCTTCGCGGCCTGGAAGACCATGGCGTCGCGCTCGACGAGGCCTCCCTCGTGCCCCAGCCTGCCGCGGGCGTGACCCTCCTTGGCGAGCTCCTGGGCCGCCAGCCCGGCATGGTCGAGCTGTCCGTAGACGCGGTCCACGAACTCCTGCTCGGTGGCGACCTCGCGGCCCACCTCAGCCTCAGGCTGATCCGACATCGACGCTTCCCCTTGAGCACGTCCCACAGCCCCTCCCGATCGGGAGGTGGCAAGTCCTCAAGATTACTAGGCGGCGTCCGTGGTCGGGTGAGGGGTCACGCGAGGGAGTCGGTGATCCGGTCCAGGAGGCGGCCGAGGTCGGCGTCGCGCTCGCGGCGGGGCGTGTCCTTCAGCGGACCGGAGCCGTAGAGCATGGCGAACCCGTGGACGCCCGCCCAGCAGCTCAGCTCGGCGCCCGGGCGCTTCGCAGGCGCCATGACCCCGGCCTCGAGGCAGCCGTCCAGGGCGGCGCCGAGGAGGTCGTAGGGGCCGGTGAGCTCGCCGGTCTGGACGCGGTCGAACGCGACCCGGAACAGGCCGGGCTCGGCCAGCGCGTACTCGACGTAGGCCTGACCGGTCGCGCGCAGCCGCCGACGCGCGTGCTCCGCCTGGTCGGTCCTGCGCAGCCGGCGCACCTTCGCCTGCATCGCGCTCGCCAGCTCCTGCATCGCGACCGTGGCGACCTCCTGCAGCAACTGGTCGAGGTCGGCGAAGTGGCGGTACGCCGCGTTGTGCGACACCCCCGCGCGCCGTGCGACCTCCCGCAGCGAGATGCCGGCCGGCCCCTTCTCGCGCGCCAGCTCGACGGCCTTCTCGACGAGGGCCTCGCGCAGGTTGCCGTGGTGGTACGAGCTCACGCCTGCATCGTAGGGCGTCCGGGCCCGAAGTGTTGACAGTGGGAACATCCGCGTGTCAGGGTGGCGATGTTGACAGTGGGAACATCTCGTCAGGAGACACCATGAAGCGCAAGGCCGGCATCCTCGCCGCGGTGTACGTCGCCGTGCTGGCGATCAACCTCGACGTCACGATCGTCAACGTGGCGCTGCCGAGCATCGCCCGCGAGCTCGGCGCCGGGACCCGCGGCCTGCAGTGGGTGGTGGACGGCTACAACCTCGCCTTCACCGCGCTGGTGCTGGCGTTCGGCAGCCTCTCCGACCGCTTCGGCCGGCGCCCGGCCCTGATCGTCGGTCTGGTCGGCTTCGCCGCCACCAGCGTCCTCGGCGCGCTCGTCCACTCCACGGCGACGCTGATCGCGGCCCGATTCGGGATGGGCGCGTTCGCGGCGATGATCTTCCCCGCGACCCTGTCGATCATCTCCAACGCGTTCACCGACCGGAAGCAGCGTGCGGCGGCCCTCGGCGGCTGGGGTGCGGTCGTCGGCGTCGGTGTCGCCTCCGGACCCGTCACCGGCGGTCTCCTGCTCGAGCACTTCTACTGGGGCAGCGTGTTCCTCGCCCTCGCCCCGGTCGCCCTCATCGCGGCCGTGCTCGCCTTCTGGCTGGTCCCCGAGTCCCGCGACCCCGACGTGCCCGCGCTCGACCTGCGCGGCCTCGCGATCTCGGTGCTGATGCTGGGCACGCTGGTCTACACGGTGATCGAGGCGCCCGAGCGGGGCTGGTCCAGCGCCGCGACCATCGGCGGCTTCGCGCTGACGGCGCTGCTCGTGACCGTCTTCGTGCTGTCCGAGCGCGCCTCCGAGCACCCCATGCTCGACGTACGCCTCTTCACCGACCGGCGCTTCAGCGCGGCCAGCGGCGCCGTGACCGCGAACTTCTTCGCCCTGGCCGGCTTCATCTTCCTGATCACCCAGTACTTCCAGGTCGTCCGGGGCTTCGGTCCGCTCTCGACCGGCTCGCGGATCCTGCCCGTGGCGCTGTCCATCGCGGTCGCCTCCGTCCTCGGCGGCGTGCTGGCGCCGCGCATCGGCACCCGCGTCGTGGTGGTGACCGGCCTGGCGTTCTTCGGTACGGCGATGGCGTGGATCGCCCTCAGCGTGGACGCGTCCACGCCGTACTGGACGGTGATCGTGCCGCAGATGGTGCTGATGGGCCTCGGGATGGGCCTCGTCTCCACCCCGGCGACCGAGTCGATCATGCTCGTCCTGCCACCCTCACGGGCCGGCGTCGGATCGGCGGTCAACGACGCGACCCGCGAGCTCGGCTCGACGCTGGGCGTCGCCGTCGTCGGCTCGGTGTTCTCCTCGGTGTTCGGCTCGCACCTGCTGAGCAGCGCGTTCGCGGGCACCGGCCAGGCCGCCGCCGCGAAGGAATCGGTGCCGGTGGCGTTCGCCATCGCGGGGCACCACCCGGCGCTGGTGTCCGCGGCCCAGGACTCGTTCCTCGCCGGCCTCACCGTGGGCTGCCTCGTGGTGTCCGCGGTCTGCTTCCTCGCGGCCCTCGTTGGGCTGTTCGCCCTCCCGGGGCGCCACTTCCAGCGGGACGCCGAGGCGGCCGAGGCCGCCCTCAGCCCTTCTTTCGGTTGAGGAAGGCGATCATCGCCTCCCGCGCCTCGTCGGAGGCGAACAGCCGGCCCGACAGGGCGGCCAGCTCGTCGGTGCGGGCGGCGATGTCGGCGATCAGCGGCGCGTTGAGCAGGGCCTTGGTCTCGCGCAGGCCCTGAGCGGCGCCGGTCGCCAGCGAGGCGACCATCACGTCCACGGCGGCGTCGAGCTCGGCAGCGGGCACGGCCCGCGTCACCAGCCCGTACGCCGCCGCCTCGGTGCCGCTGAAGACCTCCCCGCCGAGCGCGGTCAGTGACGCGGCCCGCTGGGTCAGCCGCGGCAGCACGGTGAGCGAGATGATGGCGGGCGTCAGGCCGAGCTTGACCTCGGTGAGCGCGAAAGTGGCGTCCTCGGCGACGATCGCGATGTCGGAGGCGGCCACGATCCCGATCCCGCCCGCGCGGGCCGCGCCCTCGACGACGGTGACGACCGGCTGCGGCAGCTCGAGGAGCTGGCGCTGCAGCGCGGCGATGGCGCGCAGCCCGTCCTCCAGCGGCACGGTCGAGGCCTCGGACAGGTCGGCGCCGGAGCAGAACACCCGCCCCGACGACCTCAGCACGACGACCTTGGCGTCGGCGCTCGCGCCCACCGTCGACAGGTGGCCGACCAGCTCGGTGACCAGCTGCTTCGACAGCGCGTTGCGGTTGTGCGGGCTGTCCAGCGTGATGGTCGCGATCTCGTCGGCGATGTCGAGGTGGACCAGTTCGGTGGCGGTCTCAGTCACGGCGCCCATCCTGCACCACCGGTCGAGGACCCTGCAGGACCTCAGTCCTCCAGGATCGGCTGCTTCGGCAGCTTCTTCACCCGCGCGCGCCGCTTGGGCCGCGACGGGATCATCGAGCGCATCTCCTCGAGCTTGCCGAAGCACAGCAGCCGGTCCTCGGCCGCCAGCACGTGGTGCGGGAACGGGTTCGGGATCACCTGGGTGCCGCGGTGCAGGGTCAGCACGGTGATGTCGCGGTCGCGCAGACCCGACTCGCCCAGCGTCTTGCCGATGAACGAGCCGTCGCCGTGAACGACGATCTCGGCCACGCCGTACCCGGTCGACACCGCGAGCCGCTCGCGCACGTCGATCTGCGGGAAGGCGACCTGGTTGTCGATGTAGTCGATGATCGCGCCGGCGACGTCGAGGTTGGTCGCGGCCTCGATGCCCTGCAGGCCGGGCGAGGAGTTGACCTCCATGACGAGCGGGCCGTCGTTGCCCTCGAGCATGTCGACACCAGCGACCTTGAGGCCCATGATCTGGGCGGCCCGCACCGCGGTGCGCTCGAACTCCGGGTCCAGCTCGACCCGCTCGACCGAGCCGCCGCGGTGCACGTTGGAGCGGAACTCGTCGCCCTGCGCCGTACGCCGCATGGCCGCGACCACCCGGTCACCCACGACCAGGGCCCGCACGTCGCGGCCCTTGCTCTCCTTGATGAAGCTCTGGATCAGGACGTTCTGCCGGGTCGACTGCAGCGTCTCCACGATCGCCTCGGCCACCTTCAGGCCGGGCGCGAGGATCACGCCGATGCCCTGGGTGCCCTCGAGCAGCTTGATCACGACCGGTGCGCCGCCGACCTGCTCGATCGCGGGGATCACGCCGGCGCGGTCCTGGACGAACATCGTCTGCGGCATGTCGATGTTGTGCCGCGACAGGATCTGGAAGCAGCGCAGCTTGTCGCGGGAGTTCGTGATGCCGCTCGCGGTGTTGGGCGTGTAGACGTCCATCTGCTCGAACTGGCGCACCACCGCGGTGCCGAAGTAGGTGATCGAGTTGCCGATCCGCGGCAGCACCGCGTCGTAGTCCGAGAGCTGCTTGCCGCGGAACTGCAGGTCGGGCAGGTCATTGGTCAGGTCGATGCCGAACCGCAGCGTGTTCAGCACCTTCACGTCGTGGCCGCGCTCGAGGGCGGCGGTGCGCAGGCGCTGGGTGCTGTAGGACCGCGGGGCCCGAGACAGGATCGCGAGTTTCATAACGGTTGTAGACCGACCTGATTGGATAGCGACGTGGCGAAGGAGGCAGGACGCGCGAGGAGAGCGCCGTCCCATTCAAGCAGCACCGCCCTCGCGGCGGGATGGCGAGAGTGGGTGGGCCTCCCCGACCTCGGCGTCGAGCACGTCAAGGCCAAGCTCGACACCGGCGCCCGCACCTCCGCGCTGCACGCCTTCGACCTGGTCGAGTTCGAGCGCGACGGCGCCTCCTGGGTCCGCTTCTCGATCCACCCCTGGCAGAAGACCGCCGACGACGCGCGCACCGTGGAGCTGCCGGTCCACGACCGGCGTCCCGTGCGCAGCAGCACCGGCCACGTGCAGCAGCGGTACGTCGTACGGATGCGACTGGAGCTGCTGGGCCGGACCGTGACCGCGGAGGTGACGCTGACCCGCCGCGACGCGATGGGGTTCCGGCTGCTGATCGGCCGCGAGGCGCTGCGCCAGGGCTTCCAGGTCGACTCCGGGCGCAGCTACCTCGGCGGCCGCCCGCCCAAGCAGGTACGCCGCCGCAACCGCGGGGTGGCCGATGGCGCGTGAGTCCTTCGCGATCGGCAACGTGCGGGTCCGCGCCGGCTCGTCGCAGGACGTGGAGCTGCCGATCACCCGGCTGGTCACCGGCGGCGACGTCAGCCTCCCGGTCCGGGTCATCCACGGCCGCGAGCCGGGGCCGGTCGTCTGGCTGAGCGGCGTCATCCACGGCGACGAGGTGCTCGGCGTCGAGATCATCCGCCAGGCGCTCGCCGGGATCTCGGCCAAGACCTTCCGCGGCACCCTGCTCGCGGTGCCGGTCGTGAACGTCTTCGGCTTCCTGGTCGGCGACCGCTACCTGCCCGACCGGCGCGACCTGAACCGCTCCTTCCCCGGGTCGGCGCGGGGATCGCTCGCCAGCCGGATCGCCCACCTGTTCATGACCGAGGTCGTCACCAAGTGCGAGCTCGGGATCGACCTGCACACGGCCGCGGACCGGCGTACCAACCTGCCTCAGATCCGGGGCGACCTCGACGACCCGCGCACCCGGGAGCTCGCCGAGGCGTTCGGCGCCCCGGTCATGCTGCACGCCCGGCTGCGCGACGGCTCGCTGCGCCAGGCCGCCCTCGACGTCGGGGCCCGCGTCCTGCTCTACGAGGCCGGCGAGATCCTGCGCTTCGACGAGGAGCCGGTCGCGGTCGGTGTCGCCGGCGTACGACGCGTCCTCGAGGCGATGGGCATGCTGGAGCCGGCCACCGATCCAGGCCCGGCGCCCCTGGTGGCCGAGTCGCGCGAGAGCGGCTGGGTGCGGGCCCGCAGCACCGGCATCTGGCACACCGACGTCCACCTCGGCGACTGGGTCGAGGCGGGACGCCGGATCGGCGGGCTCTCCGACACCTTCGGGCGCCGGGTCCGCCTGGTGTACGCCGACCGCACCGGCATCGTGATCGGCCTGACGAAAGCACCGATCGTCAACGCGGGCGATGCGCTCGTGCACATCGCCCGCGCCGACCGGCCGGAGCCGGCCGAGGATCAGTCGGCCAGCTCGTAGACGCCGATCACAGCGTGGGCCGCCGCGCCGCGAACGCGCGCACCGATCGTCGTGCTGGTCGCGTCGATCGGTCCTACCTGCTCCGAGGCCGGGCTGGTCGAGCGTTCGAGCCCGAGCCAGGCATCGTGGTCATGGCCGTCGACGAGCGGGATGATCATCGTCCGGTGACTGACGCCGTATGCGGCGACCACTGCCATCACCCGCTCGGTGGTGTGCGGAAGCGCGACCTGGACGGGGTGTCCCTGCCGCACCAGCTGCTCGTCGGTCGACACCAGGGTCCAGGTGTGCCCACCGGCCTCGATCACGCCCTCCAGACCGATTCCCGCGATCCGTTGCTGCTCGCTCGGCTCGTAGGCACCGAGCCCGAGCCGCGCCTGGGGATCGACGAGCGGCTGTCCTCCCTCGCGGTCGAGCAGCCGCATCCTGATGGTCACCCGCTGTCCGGGCACGAACGTCTGGCCGATACCCAGCCAGCCGGCACCCGCCGGGTCGAAGGTCCCGTTCGACCCGCAGTCCCCGGCGAAGAACGACCGGCCGTCGACCGTGCCCTCGATCCAGCCCTTCGTGGCGTCGCACAGGCTCGAGATCGTGAGGTGATCGGCGAACGGGGGCATCGTGAGGCTGAGCGAGAGCTGGTCGGCGCCCTCGGGCGCGACCTTCGCCGCGATCAGGTGCCGTCCGGCGACGTCGCGGCGGTAGGTGATGCCGTCGGTCGTCACGCCGGCGGGCGGCGTGGTGCCCAGGTGGTAGACCGCGAGCGCCGTACGGCTCGATCCGCTGACCTCGACCTTCGTCCTCCCGGCGCCCGGCTCCACGCGCACGAAGTCGGTGAAGTCCGGCAGCGCGGAGTGGAAGTCCGTCGCCGGGGTCGTGACGTGGACGTCCTGGTCGGCGCCCTCGGTCGCCCACGACACCAGGATCGGACCGTCCGCGGGGTCGACGGTGACGCTGGCGACGTCGCTGCCAGCGGGCGCGGTGACCGAGCTCGCGTAGTCGTAGGTGTAGCCGGTCGAGGTCAGCGTGGCCGGCAGGTCGATGCCGAGGACGCTCGCGACGGGAGCCGCGTGGGTGCCGGTCCCGAGGTTCGAGAGCCCGACGGTCGCCGCGACGACCGCCGCGGCGGCGGCTCCGGCGACACCGGCGGCCCGGCGGCGGCGTACGACGCGGACCCGGCGGGCGATCGACGAGGACCGCGTGCCGATCTCGACGTCGTGGATCTCGGCGTGCTCGGCCAGCGTGTCCCGCAGGTCGTGGATGGTGTTCACAGCTCCTCCTCGGTGACGAGTGCGGGATCGATGCGCAGCTTGGTCAGGGCCCGGCTGCACTGGCTCTTGACGTTGCCGACGCTGCAGCCGAGGACGTGGGCCGTCTCGGCCTCGGTGAGATCCTCGAAGTAGCGCAGCACCACGACCGCGCGCTGCCGCCGCGGCAGCCGCCCCAGCGCCTGCCAGAGGTCGTGCGTGCTGCCGGCGTCGGCGCTGGTGTCCGAGACGCTGCGGTCGGGCAGCTCGTCGGTGGCGAGCTCGCCGTTCCACTTGCGGCCCCACCAGCTCGCGTAGGTGTTGACCAGGATCTTGCGGACGTACGGCTCGGGCTCGCCCGAGATCCGGCGCCACGAGAACCAGGCCTTGGTCAGTGCGGTCTGCAGGAGGTCCTCGGCCTGCGCGTGGTCGCGGGTCAGCAGGTACGCCGTACGCAGCAGAGCCGTCGAGCGGGCCGCGACGAACGAGTCGAAGTCGACCCGGTCCGACCTGCTCTCCCTGTCCACACGGCCTCCCGAGGCTCTCCCGGTGCGGGAGTCGATCGTTGCGGTCATACCCGTATCACCGGCTGGGTGGGCCGAATGGTTGCACGGCCGTTCATCGCCCGCACCGACCGCACTCCTAGGGTGAGGCCATGAGCGAGACCGCCGACACCGCCGAGACCAACGCCGGCTCCGAGCTGCTGCGGCTCGCGACCGCCGACAACTTCCGCGACGTCGCCGGGGACGGGTACGTCGGGGCCGACGGCCGCCCGCTCGCCACCGGCGTGTTCTTCCGCTCCAACGATCTGCGGCTGTCCGGCGCGGACCTGGCGTCGCTCGCGGCGCTCGCCCCCACCTCCATCATCGACCTGCGCACGACCGGCGAGATCGCCGCGCACCCGGACCCGGAGATCCCCGGCACCACCCTGCTGCACTTCGACGTGATGGGCATCCCGATGGAGGAGGTCGCGGGCCTGCGCACCCGCGCTGCCGCGGTCGACCTGATGGACCGCACCTACCGCGGATTCGTCACCTCCGAGAAGTCGCGCGTCGGGTTCGCGGGCGTCCTCCGCGCCCTCGCCGAGGACGGCCCGCACGTCTTCCACTGCACCGCGGGCAAGGACCGGACCGGCTGGGTGTCGGCGCTGCTGCACCACCTCGCCGGCGTCGACCGGGCGACGATCGAGGCCGACTACCTGCTCACCAACATCCGCTCCACGCAGAGCCGGGCCAGCACCGAGGAGCAGATCCGCACCCACCTCGGCGAGGCGGGCGTGGAGATCTTCGAGCCGACGCTGGTCGCCGACCTGGAGTACCTGCACGCGGCGTACCAGGCCGTCGAGGAGACGTACGGCGACCTCGACGCCTACCTGCGCGACGGGCTCGGCCTCGACGACGCCACCCTGGACCGGCTCCGCGAGCGGCTGCTCGGCTAGATCGAGGGCGGGAGGTCGCTCAGATCGATCGGCTGGGTCTCCTCGTGCTCGGCCTCGGGCCGGGGTGGGGAGCCGGGGATGTACTGCTTGATGACCTCTTCGGTCCGCGGGTTGAGCTCGATCTCGTGGGTGTTCCCGTCGCGGCCGTCGAAGCGCACCGTGACGGTCTGGAAGCCCTTGTGCCGCTGCATCTGGGTGTACATGGCGTAGGCGCGCCGGTCGGCGTCGGTGAGGTCGACCCGGTCGGTGAACGGCGTGAGCAGGGCCCGCGGCCAGAGCCGCCGCGCCAGGACGACGTTCACCTCGATGCCCAGCAGCGCCATGATCGCGCCGATGTAGAGCAGACCCATCAGCCCGAGGACCACCGCGAAGGTGCCCGTCATGTTGTTGTGCCGGGCGCCGTTGATCACGTTGGTGACGTAGATGGTCCCGATGTGCTGCAGGAACTGCCACAGGACGGCGATGGTGAAGGCGCCCGGGGCCGCGCGCGTGACGCCGGCCTTGAGGCTGCGGGCCGCCGCCATCCGCAGCAGCACCGTCAGCATCCCGCCGAGGATCAGCACGGTGATCAGCCGCACCAGCCAGGAGAACCAGTCGTGCGCCGCCAGCGCACCCACCAGGCGCGTCGAGGTGAGGACCGCGGAGCCGATGGAGATGCCGAGGATCGCCGTACCGGCGACGACCAGGATGACCAGGCTGTTGACCCGGGTCATGACCGGGTGCGGGCGGCTGTTGCGCGGCACCGCCCATGCGGCCGACTGCACGTTCTGCAGCGCCAGGCCGAGGCCGACCGCACCGTAGATGGCGGCCAGCGCGCCCACGACGATGCCGCCGGTCGAGCCCTGCAGGCCCTCCGGGCGGCCGAGGGCGTCGCCGATGATCGGGAACTGCCCGAGCGCGGAGTCGAGGACCTCCTCCTGCAGCCGCTGGTTGCCCTGCAGGATGAAGCCCAGGATCGACGTGGCCAGCAGCAGCAGCGGGAAGATCGAGAGGAACGCGTAGAACGTCAGGATCGCCGCGAGGTAGTTGCCCTGGTCGTCGAAGAACTTGTAGATGACGGCCAGCGGGAACCCCGCCCAGGGACGCTTGCGCTGTCCCTGGTCCAGATCCTCGACGAAGCCCACGGCCGCAACCTATCCCGCCGCCGGGCCGGGCCCCGGAAGGCCCGGCCCGAGCGGTGACCAACGAGCTGTGACTAATACGACTTCGGCAGGCCCAGGGAGTGCATGGCGACGAAGTTGAGGATCATCTCCCGGCTCACCGGTGCGATCCGGCCCAGCCGCGCGGCGACCAGCTGGTTGCCCAGGCCGAGCTCGGTGGTCAGCCCGCTGCCGCCGTGGGTCTGCACCGCGACGTCGAGGGCGTTGCAGGCGATCTCGCCGCCGGCGTACTTGGCCATGTTGGCGTACTCCCCTGCGGTGAAGTCGTCGCCCGCGTCGTACAGGGCGGCGGCCTTCTGCATGAGCAGGCGCGCCTGCTCCAGCTCGATCTTCACCTTCGCCAGCGGGTGCGCGATGGCCTGGTGGGTGCCGATGACGTCCTTCCAGACCTTGCGGGTCTTGGCGTAGTCGACGGCCTTCTCCAGCGCGTAGCGCGCCTGGCCGCAGGTCATCGCCGCACCCATGATCCGCTCCGGGTTGAGGCCCGCGAACAGCTGCCACAGGCCGCCGTCCTCGTCGCCGACCAGCGCCTCGGTGGGCAGCCGGACGTCGTCGAAGAACAGCGTCCACTGCTTCTCCGGCGCCACGAACTCCATCGGGATGTGGGTCTTGGACAGACCCGGCGCGTCGGTCGGCATCAGGAACAGCGCCGGCTTGAGCTTGCCGGTCTTGGCGTCGGCGGTGCGCGCCACGACCAGGATCACGTCGGCCTCGTCGACACCGGAGATGAACGTCTTCTGGCCCTTGATCACCCACGAGTCGCCGTCCCGGGTGGCGGTGGTGGTGATCTGGTGGCTGTTGGACCCGGCGTCCGGCTCGGTGATCGCGAAGGCGGCCACCGTCTCGCCGCTGGCGATGCCCGGCAGCCACTGCTTCTTCTGCTCCTCGGTCCCGCAGCGGGTGAGGATGGAGCCGACGATCGCCGGGCTCACCACCATCATCAGCAGCGGCGCCCCGGCGGCGGAGGCCTCCTCGAGGACGGCCGCGAGGTCGCCCATGCCGCCCCCACCGCCGCCGTACTCCTCGGGGATGTTGACGCCGATGAAGCCGTGCTTGCCGAAGTCGTCCCACAGCGCGGTCGTCTTCTCGCCCTTGCGGGCCTGCTCGGCGAGGTAGGCGTGGCCGTACTTGCTGGCCAGCGCCTTGACGGACTCCCGCAGCGCGAGGCGCTCCTCGGACTCGGTGAACGGAACGGTCATGCGTCTTCTCCTGTCTCGGTGGCCTCGACGACGGCCAGTACGGCGCCCGCCTCGACCTGCTGGCCCTCGGTGGCGGCCAGTTCGCTGACCGTGCCGGCGTACGGCGCTGCCACGGTGTGCTGCATCTTCATGGCCTCCATCACGAGGATGATCTGGCCCTCCTCGACCACGTCGCCGACGGCGGCGCGGACCGAGATCACGCTGCCGGGCATCGGCGCCAGCAGCGAGCCGGCGGCGACCTGGGTCGACGGGTCGACGAAGCGGGGCTTGCGCTCCAGCGCGGTGTGGCCGTCGGGGCCGTCCACGTCGATCCGGTTGCCGACGATGGCGACCTGGTAGCGGCGGCGTACGCCCTCGACGTCGAGCACCACCTCGGTCGGGCTCGCGGAGACGACCGTGGCCCCCTCCACCCGGTAGCCGGTGCGCTCGCCCCACCACTCGGCGACCGTGTCGTCGGCGAACTCGACCCGCTGGGGCTGGCTGACCACGTTGCGGAAGCCCGCCGGGATCCGCTGCTGGACCCCCGCCCGAGCCCGCTGCGCCTCGACCCACGCGATGCCCGCGGCGATCCGCGGTCCCGTCGTTGTCAGAGTGACCTCCGGGTCACTCTCCCAACTACGCGCCAGCATCGCGGTGGAGACGTCGCCGGAGAGGAAGTCCTCGCGGGTGAGTACGTCGATCAGCTGCTCGCGGTTCGTGGTGAGGCCGTGCAGCCGGGCCCGCCGCAGCACCGAGACCAGCCGCCGGGCGGCCGCGTCGCGGGTGGGTGCGGCGACGATGACCTTGGCCAGCATCGCGTCGTAGAACGGCGAGACCACCGAGCCGGACCGGAAGCCGGCCTCGACCCGCAGCCCCTCGACCTCAGGGAAGTCGAAGCGGGTCAGGGTGCCGACCTGCGGGGCGTAGTCCGCGGCCGGGTCCTCGGCGTAGAGCCGCACCTCGATGGCGTGGCCCTGCGGCTCGCCCACGACCGGGACGCCCGCCGGGATCACGCCCGCCGACTCCAGCTGCAGCTCGACCAGGTCGACGCCGAAGATCTCCTCGGTGACCGGGTGCTCGACCTGGAGCCGGGTGTTCATCTCCAGGAAGAAGAAGCCGTCGCGCGCGGGGTCGTAGAGGAACTCGACCGTGCCCGCGCCGCGGTAGTCGATAGCCTCGGCGGCCGCCTTCGCCGCCGCGTGCAGGGCGGTCCGGGTCGCCTCGGGCAGGTTCGGCGCGGGTGCCTCCTCGACCACCTTCTGGTGGCGCCGCTGCACCGAGCAGTCGCGCTCGCCGAAGACCAGCACGCCGGTGGGATGGCCGACGACCTGCACCTCGACGTGGCGGCCGTTCTCGACGTACGGCTCGACGAAGACGGTGCCGTCGCCGAAGGCCGAGAGCGCCTCGGACTCGGCCGCCTCGATCTCGCCGGGCAGTGCCGCGAGCGAACGCACCACGCGCATGCCGCGACCGCCACCGCCCGCGCTGGCCTTGACCAGCAGCGGGAGGTCGGCGTCGGTCGGCGAGGCGGGCGCCGTGAGGACCGGTACGCCGGCGGCCTCCATCAGCTTCTTGGACTCGATCTTGGAGCCCATCTGCTCGATCGACTCCGGCGCCGGGCCGATCCAGGTCAGACCCGCCTCCACGACCGCACGAGCGAAGGCGGCGTTCTCGGACAGGAAGCCGTAGCCGGGGTGGATCGCGGTCGCGCCCGTGCGCTGAGCGGCCTCCAGGATCAGGTCGGTCCGCAGGTAGGTGTCGGTCGGCACGTTGCCCGGCAGATGCACCGCGACGTCGGCCTCGGCCACATAGGGCAGGTCGGCGTCGGCGTCGGAGAACACCGCGACGGTGTCGATGCCGAGGCGGCGGCAGGTGCGGAAGACCCGGGACGCGATCTCCGCCCGGTTGGCGACAAGGACTCTGGTCACAGTCGGAACACCCCGAAGCTCATCTGGCCCTCGATGGGCTGGTTGGCGATGACGGACAGGCAGATGCCGAGGACGGTGCGGGTGTCGCGCGGGTCGATGACGCCGTCGTCGTACACCATCCCGGACAGGACGTAGGGCAGCGACTGCTCCTCGATCTGCTGCTCCACCATCGCCTTGATGCCGGCGAAGCCCTCGGCGTCGAAGACCTCGCCCTTCTTCTCGGCCGACTCGCGCGCCACGATCTCGAGCACGCCGGCGAGCTGCGCGGGGCCCATGACCGAGGACTTCGCGGAGGGCCAGGTGAACAGGAACCGCGGGTCGTAGGCGCGGCCGTTCATGCCGTAGTTGCCGGCGCCGTACGACGCCCCCATGATCACCGTCAGGTGCGGCACGGAGGAGTTGGAGACGGCGTTGATCATCTGCGCGCCGGCCTTGATGATGCCGCCCTGCTCGTACTCCTTGCCGACCATGTAGCCGGTGGTGTTGTGCAGGAACAGCAGCGGCGTGTCCTTCTGGTTGGCCAGCTGGATGAAGTGCGCGGCCTTCTCGGCCTCCTCGCGCATCAGCACGCCGCGGGAGTTGGCGATGACGCCGATCGGGTGGCCGTGCAGCTGCGCCCAGCCGACGCACAGCGCCGTGCCGTACAGCGGCTTGAACTCGTCGAACGCCACCTCGTTGTCGACCGACGTCCCGTCGACGATCCGCAGGATCGCCTCGCGCGGGTCGAAGGGCTCCTTGAGGTCGGTCGGGATCAGGTCCAGCAGGTCGTCGGGGTCCAGGTCGGGCTCGGCGTACGACGGACGCGGGGCAGGCCCCTTCTTGCGCCAGTTGAGCCGGGCGACGGCCCGGCGGGCGAGCCGGATCGCGTCGTGCTCGTCGAGCGCCAGGAAGTCCGAGGAGCCGGAGATCCGGGAGTGCATCTCGGCGCCGCCGAGGCTCTCGTCGTCGGACTCCTCACCGGTCGCCATCTTCACCAGCGGCGGGCCGGCCAGGAACACCTTGGCCCGCTCCTTGACCATGATCACGTAGTCGCTCATGCCGGGGACGTACGCGCCGCCCGCGGTCGAGTTGCCGAACACCACCGAGATGGTGGGCTGCTTGCGCTGCGAGGAGCGGGTGAGGTTGCGGAAGCCGCGACCGCCCGGGATGAAGATCTCCTTCTGCGTGGGCAGGTCGGCGCCGCCGGACTCGGTGAGGTTGATCGACGGCAGGCCGTTCTGCTCGGCGATGTCCGAGGCCCGCATCGACTTCTTCAGCGACCAGGGGTTGAGGGCGCCGCCCTTCACCGTGGGGTCGTTGGCGATGATCATGCACTCGACGCCCTCGACGACGCCGATGCCGGTGACCATGCTCGCGCCGACGGCGAAGTCGGAGCCCCAGCCGGCCAGCGGCATCAGCTCCAGGAACGCCGAGCCCTCGTCGACGAGCAGCTCGATCCGCTCGCGGGCGGTGAGCTTGCCGCGGTCGCGGTGGCGCTGGATGTACTTGCCGCCCGCCTCGACGGCCTTGGTCTGCTCGGCGTGCAGGTCCTCGATCTTGGCCAGCATCGAGTCGCGCCGGGTGAGCTCGGGTGCGAGCTCGGGTGCCTGCTCGATCGTCTCGGTCATGACTCCACCACCGCCTTCATCCTCTCCAGGGTCGTGCGCATCCCGCGCTCGTTGGTCTTGCCGCGCAGCCGCCCCAGCAGGAGCCAGTAGCCGCGGATGTACCAGGCGGGCGTGAGCCGGAAGTACTCCGTCACGCGGGTGCCCTCGTTCTCGGCCTGGATCCGGTAGCCCCAGGTGTTGATGGCGTGCTCGGCCGACATCCCGACCGCGAACTCGAACACCTCACCGGGAACGCACCGGGTGACGGTGCACGGCGTCCAGTACGTCGGCCCCACGCCGTTGCGCTTGACGTGGCCCTTGAAGGTGGCGCCGGCCACGGGCCCGGTCGATCCGCGGGTCCACTGGGCCTCGAAGGTCTCGGGGCTGAACTCGCCGATCCGGGTGACGTCGCTGACGAGGTCCCAGATCTTCTCCGGCGCTGCCCTCATGTGCAGCGAGACCTCGCCGGTCAGCGGCTTGAGCAGCTCCATCACGCGTACCCCAGCAGTCGGGCGGCGAGGTCGGTGAGGACCTCGGTGGCACCGCCGCCGATCGGCAGCAGGCGGACGTCGCGGTAGTGCCGCTCGACCTCGGACTCGCGCATGTAGCCCATCCCCCCGTGCAGCTGGACCGCCTGGTCGGCGACCCAGACCGCGGTGTCGACGGCCGTCTGCTTGGCCAGGCAGGCCTCGGCGATGACGCTCTCCCCGGCGACGTACCGCCGCGCGACCTCGTGGGTGTAGGACCGCGCGACCGCGACCTGGCGGTGCATCTCGGTGAGCTTGGCCCGCACCACCTGGTTCTTCACCAGCGGCTTGCCGAAGGTGTCGCGCTGCTGGCAGTAGTCGACGGTGAGCTGCAGGCAGCGCATCGCGTGGCCGTAGCCCATCAGCGCCAGCCAGATCCGCTCGGTCACGAACTGGTCGGCGATGTAGTAGAACCCGTGGTTCTCCTCGCCGACCAGGTTGGTGACCGGGACGCGGACGTCGTCGTACGACAGCTCACCGGTGTCGGAGGCGAGCCAGCCCATCTTGTCGAGCTTGCGGGAGACGGTGAAGCCCGGCGTCCCCTTGGGTACGACGATCAGCGAGATGCCGTGGGCACCCGCCTCGCCGGTGCGGCAGGCCGTGGTGACGAAGTCGCCGCGGACGCTGGAGGTGATGAACATCTTGGCGCCGTTGATGACCCAGTGGTCGCCGTCGCGGACCGCGCGGGTGGTGATGCCGGCGACGTCGGAGCCGGTGCCGGGCTCGGTGATGCCGAGGCTGCCGATCATGTCGCCGGCCAGGGTCGGCCGCACGTAGGTGTCGATCAGCTCCTTCGAGCCCGCCTGGACGATGTGCGGGATCGAGATGCCGTGGGTGAAGGCACTCGCCATGAAGCCGCCGGACACGCCGGCCGCCATCAGGCCCTCCTGCATCGCGGTCGCGTCGAGCAGGTCGCCGCCGTCGCCGCCGACCTCCTCCTTGACCCCGACGCCGAGGAGGCCGGCGTGTGCCAGCTTCTTCTGGACCTCGCGGGGGATCTCGCCGGCGCGCTCCCACTCCTCCATGTGCGGCATCAGCTCGCGCTCGGCGAAGGCACGCGCGGACTGCTTGAGTGCGAGCTGCTCCGGCGTCCAGCCGTGGTCGAAGTTCACGCTGGTCATACGAGGTCCTCCTGGATGTGGACGATGCGGCTGCGGACCCACTCGCCGAGGCCCTTGGCCTGCGGGTCGAAGCGGGTGGAGGCGGCGACGCCGTCGCCGAGCAGCCCGTGGATCACGATGTTGACCGCGCCCAGGTTGGGCAGCGGGTAGACGTCGATGGCGAGGTCGGCGGCCTCGGGGACCAGCTCGCGCACCTTGCGGTCCTTGACGACCTTCGCGAGCCACTGGACCCGCTCGTCCCGGTTGGGCGCGCCGTCGTTCTTCACCCACAGGCCGAGGTTGGCGTTGCCGCCCTTGTCCCCGGAGCGGGCGTGCACGAAGGTGCCGAGCGGCATCCGGCGGGTGATGGTGTCGGCCGGTGCCGGGTACGGCGAGGGCCGCTTGCCCAGCTCCGGGTCGAGCTCCGCGGGGTCGGCGAAGTCGGTCGGGTCGGCGATGACCTCGCGGGTGCCGTCGTGGTGGACCACCGTGTGCTCGACGGCGGAGCGGTCGACGTACTCGGGGGTGTAGACGCCGTACGGGCTGGGCTTGCCGGGCGGGGCCGTCATCGTGAAGCCCGGGTACGTCGCCAGCGCGAGCTCGACCAGCGGGCCGGTGAAGGGCTTGCCGAGCGGCTCGGGCTTGGAGTCCTTGGCGATGCAGCGCAGCAGGACCGACGCGCCCTCCTCGGTGTCGGCGTCGCCGCCGCGCGCGGGCGTCTGGGTCCAGACCACCTCCTCGGCGGTGAAGGCGTCGTCGAGCTGGCTGCGGATCCAGGCGGCCTTCTCGTCGATGTCGAGGCCGGTGAGGACGAGCTCCATCTGGTTGCGGTAGCCGCCCAGGGTGTTGACCGCGACCTTGAGCCGCTCGGGCGGCGCCGAGCCCGTGACCGGGTGGATCCGCACCCGGTCGGTGGCCTCCTGGGTCAGGCGGATGGAGTCCAGGTGGGCGGTGACGTCGGGGTTGAGGTAGCGCGTCGACTGGATCTCGTAGAGCAGCTGCGCGGTGACGGTGTCGACCGTGACTGCACCGCCGGTGCCCTCGTGCTTGGTGATCACGCTGCTGCCGTCGGCCGCGATCTCGGCGATCGGGAAGCCCAGCTTCCGCATGTCCCTGCCCTCGCGGAACAGGTCGCGGAAGCCGGAGAAGTTGCCGCCGGTGGCCTGGGTGCCGCACTCGATGACGTGGCCCGCGACGACCGCGCCCGCGAGCTGGTCGTAGTCGGTGGGCGTCCAGCCGTGGTGGGCGATCGCCGGGCCGACCACGACGGAGGCGTCGGTGGTGCGGCCGGTCACGACGATGTCCGCACCGTGGGTGAGCGCGCTGGCGATGCCGAAGGCGCCCAGGTAGGCGTTGGCCGTGAGCGCGCCGTCGAAGAGCCCCGCGGCACGGAGGTCGTCGCCCTCGACGTACGCGATCTTCGGGGTGAGGCCGAGACCCTCGGCGACCTCCTGCAGCTTGTCGGCGAGGCCCTTCGGGTTGAGGCCGCCCGCGTTGCTGACGATCTTGACGCCCCGCTCGAGCGCGGTGCCGAGGCACTCCTCGACCTGGCGGACGAAGGTGCGCGCATAGCCCAGGCTCGGGTCGCGCAGGGTGTCCATGCCGAGGATCAGCATGGTCAGCTCGGCGAGGTAGTCGCCGGTGATGACGTCGACCTCTCCGCCCTCCAGTTGCTCGCGCAGCGCGGAGAGGCGGTCGCCGTAGAAGCCGCTGCAGTTCGCGATCCGGATCACTTCTTGGCCCTCCCGCCGCCGGCCGGGCCCGCGAAGGCCTGGGCGATGGTCAGCCACTTCTCGGCGTCGTCGCCGACGGCGACCAGGTCGGTGTCGTCGCGGTGCAGCCGCTGGGTGGCCAGCCGGCAGAAGTCGTACGCGCTCCCGGTGACCCTCTGGGCCGCGTCGTCGGGGCCCCAGCTCCACTGCTCGCCGCTGGGCGCGGTCAGCTCGATCCGGAACTCCTCGGCCGGGGCCTCAAGGCCGTTGTTGGCGAAGGAGAAGTTCCGGGTGCGTACGCCGATGTGGGCGACGTGCTTGATCCGGTCGGTCGGCTCCGGGGAGAGCCCCAGGGCGTCGTACACGTCGAGGCTGTGTGCCCAGGTCTCCATGAACCGGGCGGTCGCCATCGAGGTGGGCGACATCGGCGGGCCGAACCACGGCAGCTTCTGCCCGTCGGGCACCTCTCGCAGGGCCTCGAGGAGGGCGGGCCGCGCCTCGTCCCAGCGCGCGAGCAGCTCGACCGGCGGTGTCGCGCCGATCCGCAGCGCCTCGGTGTCCACGAAGCCGGTGGGGTCGGCGATCGCGTCGAGCACGACCGCGTCCCAGGCCTCCTTGCCCTCGGGCGTGTCCGCGCGCGCGGCGAGGACCGCGACCTCGTCGGTCCAGAGCAGGTGGGCGATCGTGGTCGCGATCGACCAGCCCTCGGCGGGCGTCATCAGCGCCCACTGCTCCTCGGTCAGCGGTGCGACGGCGGCGCGCAGCGCGTCGCCCTCGGCGCGGAGGTCGGTCGCGACCTCGTCCAGCACGTTCACTTGCTCTCCTTCGCCGCGAGCGCGTCGTCGAGGGTGCGCGCCCACTCCTTGAGGATCCGGTGGCGACGACGGGCGTCGTCGCCGAGGGTGCCGGCCAGGCCGAGGCCGCGGACCAGGTCCAGGGTCGCCTGCACCAGCTCGCGTACGCCGGGCAGCGACTCGTCCACGCCCAGCAGCTCGACCGTGAGCCGGTGGGTCTCGCGGCCCACCCGCTGCTCGAGAGGGGCGACGGCCTCGTGCAGCACCGGGTCGGTGCGGGCGGCCACCCACAGCTCGAGGGCGGCGGTGAAGACCGGGGAGGCGAAGTGCTCGCCGAGCATCTCGAGCACGGCGACGGTGCGCGCGGAGCCCCTCGGCAGGCGGGCGGCCGCCGCCTCGAGGTCGGACCCGCGGACCTGCGTCAGGTGCGCGACCGCGCCCACGACGAGGTCGTTCTTGGTCGGGAAGTGGTGCAGCTGCGCGCCGCGGCTCACGCCCGCCCGCTCCGAGACCAGGGTAGTCGTGGTGCCGGCGAAGCCCCTCTCGATGAGCAGCTCGACGGTCGCCTCCAGCAGCCGTGCCCGCATGGCGCGGGTGCGCTCCTCCTGCGGGACGCGGGCGGCGGTGGTCACGGGGCCAGCCTGCCGTCGTACAAACAAACAGTCAAGCCTGTCTGTAAATATGCCGAGTTCTGGCTCCTGGTCGACCGAAGCGCTGGATTCGGCTGACCAGAAGCCAGAACTCGCGCCTACTTGGCGCTGCGGACACCCTTCAGGCTGTCGCGCCCGTTGGCGAGGAGGTACGTCGCCACGTTGAACGCGGGGTGGCGGTCGGGGGCCGGCTCCTTGCCGTCGCCCATCCGCCACATCTGCACGGTGTACGCCGTCAGCTCGGTCAGGCTGTCGATCAGCTTGATGCCGCTGCGGCGGGGCCGCACGACGCTGTGGTCGACGACGCCGGCGAGCAGGTCCGCGGGCGCGGACGGCTCGACGGTAAGCGGCCGGCCCAGGCCGACCAGGTCGATCGCGCCGCTGTCCAGGGTCTCGGCCATCCCGGCCAGGGTCCGGAAGCCGCCGGTCAGCATCAGCGGCAGCGCGGGGAGCTCGGCGCGGACGCGCTCGGCGTAGGACAGGAAGTAGGCCTCGCGCTTGCGGGTGCTCTCCCGCACGGTCTCGTCGACGCCGAGCATCGCCGCGGAGGTGTAGGTGCCGCCGGAGATCTCGAGCAGGTCGATGCCGGCCTCGGAGAGCGCGTGGACGACCTCGATCGACTCGTCCTCGCCGAAGCCACCGCGCTGGAAGTCGGCGGAGTTGAGCTTGATGGTGACCGGTACGTCGGCGCCGACCTCGGCGCGCATCGCGGCCACGATCTCGAGCACGAAGCGGCGGCGCCTCTCCGGCGTACCGCCCCAGGCGTCGGTGCGCTGGTTGGCCAGCGGCGAGAGGAACTGGGAGACCAGGTAGCCGTGGGCGCCGTGGATCTGCACGCCCTCGAAGCCGGCCTTGACGACGATGCGCGCGGTCTCGGCGTACCGCTTGATCAGGTCCTCGATCTCCGCGCCGGTGAGCTCGCGCGGGGTGGCGAACATGCCGCCGGCGCCCTGCAGGCCGATGGCCGAGGGGGCGACCGGGTGCGGCGTCAGGTTGCGCGGGGTCTGCCGGCCGGGGTGGTTGATCTGCACCCAGGCCCGCGAGCCGCCGGCCTTGATGACCTCGGCCCACTCGGTGAGGTCGGCGAGGTGCCGCTCGTCCTCGACCACGACATTGCCGGGCTCGCCGATCGCGCGCCGGTCGATCATCACGTTGCCGGTGATCGTCAGGCCCGCACCGCTGGCGGACCAGCGCCGGTAGAGGCTCTTGATCCGGTCGCCCGGGGCGAAGTCGCGGGTCGCGAGGCTCTCGCTCAGCGCGGCCTTGGCGAGCCGGTTCGGGATGACGAAGCCGTTCGGGAGGGTGAAGGGCGCCGCCAGGATCGCGCGCTGGTCGGTGGGCGTGAGGGCCGTGGTCGTGGACATGCGGCGACTGTAGTAGACTGTTTGGTCTAACGGCAAGATGGTCGCCGTCACACTTTCGAGGAGGTACGCCGCATGAGCACCGCTCGCGACAGGCTGCTCGCCGGCGCGGCGACCCTGACGCGGTCGCGCGGGGTCGGCGGCACCACCGTGGCCGAGCTGCTCGCCGAGGCCGGCGTCGCCCGCCGCTCGCTCTACCTGAACTTCCCCGGTGGCCGCGACGAGGTCATCGCCGCCGCGACCGAGCAGACCGGCTCGGAGATGACCGAGGCGCTCCAGCAGCTCTTCGCCGAGGTGCCCGACATCCTCAGCGCGATGGATGCCTACCTGGCGATCACGACCGCCGACCTGGTCGCCAGCGACTACACGGCCGGCTGCCCGATCGTCGCGGCCGCTCTCGGCGGCACCGAGGTCCCCCTCGCCCGGGAGGCTGCCGGGCGGATCTTCGAGCAGTGGCAGTCGCTCCTGAGCGCCGCGCTCGAGGTGTCGGGCGTCGCCACCGAGCGGGCCGCCGGACTGGCCGCGCTGATCCTCAGCAGTGCCGAGGGTGCGACCGCCATGGCCATCGCCCAGCGCTCCACCGAGCCGCTGGACCGGGTCGGTGTGATGCTGCGACAGCTCGTGGCGGACGCGCTCCCGGGCTAGTCGATCCGCGCCACCAGCGGCAGCCGGCTCCGCGCGAACAGCCCGACCACAGCGGCGGTGAGCAGCGGCAGGACGACCACGATGGCGCCGATCAGCAGCCAGGGGACGTCGACGAGGTGTCCGTCGGTCTGCCAGTTGCGCGTGATGGTGCGGCTGATCGCGAGGCCTGGGATGAAGCCGATCGGAGCACCCAGGACCGCGCCCACCGCCCCCACGACGAGTGCGTACGCCGCTGCCACGCCTCGCCTGGTCCGCGGCCGAGCCCCGACCGCGGCCATGGTGGCGAGATCCGGCTTCGCGTCCGAGAGCGCGAGGAAGGTAGCGGTCAGGGTGCCGCCCAGCATCAGCACACCGCCGAGCAGGGCCAGCACCCACTGAATGATCCGCGTCACCGGGTCGAGCTCGAACCCGCGCTCGACGTAGAGGATCGCGTTCGGGGCGGCCGCGGCCAGCGCCTCCTTGAGATCCTGCTGCTGGGCGTTCGACAACGTGGGCGGCATGACCAGCGAGGTCACCGCCGTCGGCACCTCCAGCCGGGCAGCCGCCTGAGGCGACAGCACGGCGGCGACGGGGGTCGAGGAGTGGGGAATCGCAACCGGTGTGGCGCGGAGCCCGACCCGGCGGAGCACACGACCGGTGTCGGCGCGGTGGACCACCGCCGTGACCGTCGTCCCGTCCGCGTGATCGAACGAGCTGGAGAATGTGACCACCCCGCCGTCACGGAGGACGGCGTCGGCGCGGGCAGCAGAGGCATCGTCGACCCCGAGGTAGTCGGGCAGCCTGGACGCCACGACATCGGCTGTGCCGAGATAGCTGCCGTAGCTGTAGCTCGCCGGATGGCCGGGATAGCGGAACTCGACGTCGTAGCCGCCCGGGACGCCGGTGACGCGCTCGAGGGCGACCGCCGGCAGCTGCTTGCGGACGACCGCGGCGACGTCGGCCTCGTGCTTCGGTCCACTCAGGTTGACGACCGCGTAGCCGTCCGCGAGCTGCGGGGCATAGGCGCTCGCGTCCCGTGCCGCCTGGCTGCTCAGCGCGATACTCAAGGCGACGACCCCGGCGACCGTCGCGCCCACAGCAGCGACGGCAGGCACGGTGCGGGTTCGGTGCCGGGCGGCGTCGCGCGCGGCGAAACGCAGGGAGAGCGGCAGACGACGGGCCAGCCGGGCCACGATCACGACCGCCGCCGGCACGAAGAAGATCATCCCGATCACCGAGACGATGGCGGATCCGCCCACCATCACCGCCGCGGTGGTGCCGACGGCGCTCTCGCGTCCGCCGAGCACGGCGCCGGCGATGCCGAGACCGATCAGCACCAGACCGACGAACGGCGAGCGCCGCGACGGCCGGCCCTCCCCTCGCCGACCCGCGAGCACGGCGACCACGTTCTGGCGCGAGGCTGAGTACGCCGGCACGACCGCCGCGAGGAACGCCGACACGAAGCCGAAGCCCGCGACGGCGAGCACCAGCAGCCACGGGACCTCCCGAGGGCCGAACCAGCTCGAGCTGTGGTCCTGGGCGATCGGCACCGCGGCGTACGAGAGCAGCACCCCGAGCCCCGCGCCCACGACCCCGCCGACGGCACCGACCACGACACCGGAGGCGAGGATCGTACGGCGGGCCTGGGCGGGCGTACCTCCCGTCGCCGCGACGAGCGCGAGGGTGTGCGCCTGGGCCTTGGCGCGGACGGCGAACGCGGGGCCGGCCAGCAACACCACCTCGAGCAGCACCATGGAGGCGATCAGGGCGATGATCGTGATCGTCGTCTGCTCGACCCCGCTCTGCTGCTGGTAGACCTGCACCTCCTCGGGAAGCTCCGACTCCGGCGGCGGGTCGGTGAGAACCGCCCGTGAGGCCACGATCAGCCCACGGTGGTTCCACTGCTGCACCTGTGCCCAGCTCACCGGTCCGCCGCCGACCAGCCAGCTCAGCTCGTACGCCGGCAGCGACCCCACGGCCCCGGGCAGCACGGCGCCGAACGGCGAGCTCCGGTTGTTCGCGTAGTCGGCGATGCCGACGACCTTGAGCCGGTAGACCGTCGTCGTCGAACGGACCTTGCGGATCAGTTCCAGGGTCTGACCGAGCCGCGGGCCACGTGCGACAGCAGCAGGATTGATCGCGATCTCCCCCGTGTTCAAGGGCATCCGGCCCTCGTGAAGCCGGAAGAGCCCGCCCGTCAGGGGGTTGCTGAAGTCTGTCTGCGTGACGGACAGGTCGCCGATGCCCTCCGACGTCGGGTAGCTCAGCGTGTCGGTGCCGAGGGCTACGACGGGACGGTCGCCCATCAGCGCCTCGACGCGTGCCGTGCTCGTCGGCCGGCCCTGGCCACCCATCAGGATCGAGCAGACATCGGGGTCGAAGCACTGGATCGCCCGTCCTCCGCCACCGGGCGCGGTGACGAGCGCGTCTGCGGCCCCCATCCGCCGTGTCACGCCCTCCGCGCCCGACACCGTGGCGGTCTTCCACACCACCGCGGCCGTCGTCACCGCCAGCACCGGCAGCGCGATCAGCACCAGCATCAGCGCGGTCTGGCCCTTGCGCCGCCAGGCCTCGCGACGGGCGAGACGCAGCGCGACGCGCCAGCCGGCGTACCCGCTCGTCGCGGTCATCGCACGGACTCGGTGAGCACCTCGGCACGGTCGGCGCCGGTCTCGTCGACCACCACGCCGTCGCGCAGGAAGACCACCCGGTCGGCCCAGGCGGCGTGCCGCGCCTCGTGCGTGACCAGTACGCCGGCGGCGCCCGCGTCGCAGCGCGCCCGCAGCAGCCGCAGGATCTCCTCACCTGTCTCGGTGTCGAGGGCGCCGGTCGGCTCGTCGGCCAGGATCAGCCGCCGCTCCCCCACGACCGCGCGCGCGATCGCGACCCGCTGCTGCTGGCCGCCGGACATGTCGTCGGGGAACCGGTCGGCGAGGTCGCCGATGCCGACCTCCTCGAGCGCTGCCCGTGCCTCGCGGCGAGCGACCCGCGCGGCGACGCCGTCGAGCTCCCGCGGCAGCGCGACGTTCTCGGCGGCGGTGAGGGCCGGGATCAGGTTGAAGCCCTGGAAGACGTAGCCGATGGACGTACGCCGCATCCGCGCCCGCCCCTTCTGCCCGAGACCGGCCAGGTCGGTGCCCTCCACGGCGACCACGCCGGAGGTCGGCTGGTCCAGGCCGCCCGCGATGGTGAGCAGCGTCGACTTGCCCGAGCCGGACGGGCCCATGACGGCGACCAGCTCGCCGGCGTACGCGCTGAAGGAGATGCCGCGCAGGGCCTGGACCTGGTTCGGGGCGGCGCCGTGGACCCGGGTCACGTCGGTCAGCCGGAGGACGGGGTTGATCGGACTCATCGGGTGCTCCGCTCGGTGGTGGGTGCCGTGACGGTGGCCGGCCTCTCGGTCGCGGCCCGTCGCAGCCGGGCCTCGCAGTGGTCGAGCCAGCGGACCTCGGCCTCGGCCGCGAAGACCAGCGAGTCGAGGACGAGGCTCCAGGCCAGGTCGGCGGGCTGGTCGCCGTCCGCCGCACGGCGCTTGAGCCGGGTGTAGTCCTGCAGCGCGGTCATGGTGGCGCTGCGCTGCTGCTGGATCACCGACCCGACGTCGACACCGGGCACGGTGACGGCCAGGGCGAGCTTGATGGCGAGCTCGTCGCGCGGCGGCTGGGTGCGGGCGACCGGCGTGGTGAACCAGGCCGCGACCTCGTCCCGCCCGGCGTCGGTGATCCGGTAGATCACGTGGCCCTCGGCGTCCTCCCCCTCGGCGCTGGCGAGTCCGTCGCGCTCGAGCCGGGTGAGGGTCGTGTAGACCTGCCCGACGTTGAGCGGCCAGGTGGTGCCGGTGCGCTGCTCGAACTCGACGCGCAGCTGGTAGCCGTACATGGGCTGCTGCTCGAGCAGCGCCAGCAGGGCGTGCTTGACGGACATCCTGACTCCTCTACATACCGGGTATGGTCATGTATACCCGGTATGTGTCGAGCGTGTCCACACCTCCGCCGCGACCTGCGCCAGACTGACCCCATGACCCAGACCATCGTGATCAGCGGCGCCTCCAGCGGGCTCGGCGCCGAGATGGCGCGCCAGTTCGCGGCACAGGGCTACGACCTGGCGCTGTGCGCGCGGCGTACCGACCGGCTCGAGCAGCTCGAGCACGAGATCCGCCAGGAGCACGGCGCCCGCCGGATCGTGCTGCGCGAGCTCGACGTCAACGACCACGAGGCCGTGTTCCGGGTGTTCGGCGAGTTCGCCGACGAGCTCGGCCACCTCGACCGGGTCGTCGTGAACGCCGGCCTCGGCAAGGGCGCCAAGCTCGGCACCGGCCGGTTCGAGGCCAACCGGCAGACCGCGATGACGAACTTCGTCGGGGCGCTCGCCCAGACCGAGGCCGCCATGGAGGTGTTCCGCCGCCAGCAGCAGGGGCACCTGGTGATGGTGTCGTCGATGTCGGCCATGCGTGGCATGCCCGGCGCGATGACGACGTACGCCGCCACCAAGGCCGGCGTCGCGCACCTCGCCGAGGGCCTGCGCACCGAGCTGCACGGCACCCCGCTCGCCTCCCGGATCAAGGTGACCGTGCTCTACCCGGGCTACATCGCCTCGGAGATGAACGAGCACGTCGAGCAGCAGACGCCGCTGATGACCTCGACCGAGAAGGGCGTGCGCGCGATGGTGTCGGCCATCGAGAAGGAGGTCGCCGACGCGTGCGTGCCGCCGCTGCCGTGGGCGGCGATGGCGCCGGTCATGAAGCACGCTCCGCTGGCCGTGGTGAAGCGGCTGCTCTGACGGGACTTCGTCCTGTTTCCGGCTGTTCTCCCTGACCCGCGGTGACCCGCCTCGTTGGTCCTGCGACGTGCTCGGACGTCGCCGAACCGACCGAAGAGGACACCCCATGTCACGTCACAGCCTGCTGCTCGCCCCTGCCTCCCTCGCCGTCGCCGCCGTGCTCGGCCTCTCCGGCGGCGCCGCGTCCGCCGCCGAGGTGTGCGGCCAGCCGGCCGTGCCCGCGGTCCACCAGACCGTCCACCACGACGCGGTCACCGAGGTCGTCCCCGGTACGACGACCACGACCTGGCTGTGGACCCGCTCCGTCGCCACGACCGAGCGGGAGCTCAGCACGGTGGTGGTCGACCAGCCCGCGCAGGACGCCGTACCGGAGCAGGGCCACTCGGTCACCACGACCACGGTCCTGACCTGGACCTACCAGCAGCAGACGACCGGCGCGACGCGCTGCGTCGACTCCGACCACTGGAACGGCCCCGACAACGCCAAGGGCTGGACGCTGGTCGGGCCCTGCGACACCACCGAGACCACGACCTGGGTCGTCGACACACCGGCCGTGCCCGCGGTGCCCGAGGTCTCGCACCTGGAGTACCTCTGGCTCGCCGACGGCGACAGCGCGCCGGCCGGGTACGACGCCACCGGTGCGACCCGCCCGGGCACGCCGGTCACCGAGACCGCGGACCGCTCGGCCACCGCGCCGGCCGGCGACGGCTGGACGCAGGTCGCGGGCTCGGACGAGACCACCACGACGCCGGACACCGTCGTGGTCGTCACGCCGGCCTGGGACGAGGACGTGCTGGTGTCGCCGGCGATCCCCGCGACGCCGGCGTGCACCGACCCCGGACCCACCGACCCCGATCCCACCGACCCGGTCGCGACCCCGGACCCGGGCATCGTCACCGCCGCGCCGGCCGAGGTCACCTCGCACCCGGCCGGTCACACCCACGAGGTGCTGGCGGCCCCGCCGAGCGCGGTCGACCCCGCGCACGCCACGGTCGTGCTGGCCGGGCACACCCCGAGCGCCGCGCCGGCCGCGTCGGTCACCTCCGGGACCCTGCCCAACACGGGCAACCCGATGGACCCGTGGCTGCTCGCCCTGGGCGGCGCGCTGGTGCTCGCCGGCACCGGTGTGGTCATCCGCGCTCGCCGCTGATCTCCCCACTGATCTCGAGGCGCATCCCGGACAGCACGTGCGCGAGACCCCTGTGCTGCTGGGTCGGTACGACGGCCGCGACCGTCACCACGCCCCAGACCAGCAGCGCCCAGGTCGTCCACGGGTCCGTGACCGCGACGAGCACGAGCAGCGGGCCGATGCCGACGGCGAGCTTCGCGACCCGCGCGAGCGGCGCGAGCCCCGGCCGCGGGGACACCGCGCGGACCGAGATCACCCACTCCCCGAAGGTCCGGCCGGCCAGCAGCACCAGCCCGACCTCGACCACACCGGGCACCAGCACCTGGAGCAGGTGCTGGGCGTCCCGGTCGAGGTGCCCGCCGGGCCCGTAGAGCACCCACCCCCGGTAGCCCACCGCCGCCGCGGCCCCCGTGAGCCCGACGAAGAGCAGGTCGCAGACCATGCCGACCAGCCGCCGGCCGAGGGTGATCGAGGTCGGCAGCACGATCGGGCCGCGGTCGCGTCGTACGAACAGGGCGGCGAGGAGCGCACCGAGCAGCGCACCGAGGGTGTTGACGATGAGGTCGTCGACGTCGAAGAGCCGGTACGCACACGGGTAGAGGTGCCAGACGCCGGTGCCCTGGGTGGTCTCGATGAGCAGCGACGTACCGAAGCCGAGCAGGGTGGTGACCACGAACCCGCGGTGCAGGATCCAGCGCACGTAGAAGCCGAGGGGCACGAACAGCAGCACGTTCAGCGCCACCTGCAGGAAGGCGGGGTCGTGGACCAGGCCCGCCAGTCCGGCGCCGGGCCGGTCGGTGATCCCGCGGATGGTCGCGAGCGGGTCGAGCTGGCGGCCCTTGCACCGGTAGTGGTGCGCGGCCGGCATCGGCAGCAGCGTGTAGGTCCACAGCGCCAGCCCGTAGATCGCGCCGGACAGCAGGATGGCCAGGTCGCGCGGCTGCAGCCTGCCGTCCAGCCGGTACTGGTACGCCGCCGTGGGGATCAGCAGCAGCACGGCCACCACCGTGCCGGCGGCCGAGGCGATGAGCGCGTTGGTGACGTGGTCGGACACTACGACCCGGCCCTCGCCCGCCACCGCGCCAGCAGCTCCCTCTCCCGTACGTCGCTCAGGCCGGCCGTCCGCGGACGCGCCGGTCCCTCGCCGCGCTCCCAGGCCAGCAGGTCGGTCAGGAGGTCGGCGCGCGGGCGGTCCCGCAGCCCGGCGGCCCGGGCGGCCGCGCCGCTGCGGCAGGCCCACCCCTCGTAGCCCCGCTCGACGAGCCACATCGCCAGCGAGTCGGGACCCATGTACTGCTCCACGCCCTGCTCGACGAGCCAGGCCGCGTCGACGTGCTCGACCGGGCCGACGTGGCCGCCGACCTCCCGGCACAGCCCGATCCAGTCGGCGAAGGGCACGACCGGGCCGATCGTGTCGTAGGTCCCGGTGGTCCCCGCCCCGGCGCTGTCGAGCAGCCAGGCCGCGAGGTCGCGGGCGTCGAGCACCGAGGTGGGCAGCTCCGGGGTGTCGGGCACCAGCATCGGCTCCTCGGGCGCGCGGGCCGCGCGGGCGACCCACGCGCCGCTGCGACCGCTGGCGTCGCCCGGCCCGCCGAGCAGGCCGGCCCGCGCGACGAGCAGCCGGTCACCGACCGCCTCCTCGGACGCGCGCTCGCAGGCGACCTTGGCCTCGCCGTACTCCTCACGGCCGGCGGTGTCCGACTCCAGGGCGGCCAGCAGCGGGGCGGTCTCGTCGGCGTACGGCTGGTCGTGCGCGGCGTACACGTTGATCGAGGAGACGTAGGTCCAGTGCCGGGCGCGGGGGCCGAGCGCCTCGAGCGCGTCGCGGACGAAGCCCGGCTGCCAGGACACCTCGACGACCGCGTCCCAGGCGCGGTCCCGCACCTCGTCGTACGCCGCTGCACCGGCGGACCGGTCCGCGACGACGAGCCGCACCCCGTCGGCCACCCCACCGGACTCACCGCGGGCCAGGCAGGTGACGGCGTGGCCGCGCTCGCGGGCGATCGTGGCGATGGTGCGGCCGAGCCACGCGGTGCCACCGAGGACGAGGATCTCCATGGACTCGGGCGGCTCAGCGGTAGGTGAGGAGGTCCCGGGACAGGTGCGGGTGCTCGTTGTAGGTGAGCAGCCGCGCGCCGGTCGAGCCGACGATGACCCGCGTGACCGAGCTGTTCGCGAGGACGGTGTTGAAGCGGGACCAGATCGGTCCCAGCTCGGCGGGCGGCAGGTCGGGAGCGACGAGCGCCGCGGCGATCGCGGCGATCACGCCGCCCGAGGTCACCGCGATGACCGGTCCCGGTGCGGCGGCCGCGCGCTCGAGGGCCCCGCGGGTGCGGCCGAGGAAGTCGGCGTAGGGATCGGGGTAGCCGTCGTGGCCGGCCGTCCAGTGCTCGGTCGACTCCTCGAAGACCCGCTGGAAGACCTTGCGGTCGACGCCGTGGTCGATGTTCGCGCCGGTCGTGGCGGCGTAGTGGGCGAGCACCGCGAGGTGGTCGAACTCGTCCCATGCCGGGTCGACCGTGGCGGCGAGGTCCGCGAAGCCGAGACCCTCCCAGGTCTCGCGCTGCCGGCGCAGCCCGCCGTGGAACGCGGCCGCCGGCACGGTGCCCTGGTCGGCGAGCCACCGGCCCAGCACGCGGGCCTGCTCGTGGCCGGTCTCGGACAGCACGTCGTAGTCGTCGGAGCCGAAGGAGGCCTGGCCGTGACGGACCAGCAGGATGATGCCCATCAGGACTCCTCGATGATCGAGCGGCAGCGTGACTCGAGGTAGCCGACGGCCTGCCCGAACCCGGCGTACGCCTCGTTGGTGGTCTGCCGGTGGACGTAGCGGTACCAGATCTGCTGGATGATCACGGCGAGCCGGAACACCCCGAACGCCTCGTAGAAGCGCCACCCCGCGTCGCTCACGGAGAGCCCGCGGGCGGCGAGGTAGTGGTCGCGGAGCTGCACCCGCGTCCACATCCCCGGCGCGGTCGTCGGCTGGCGCCGGAAGAGCTGGAAGAACTCGTCGTCGTCGGGCTGCACCCAGTAGGCCAGCGCGCCGCCGAGGTCCATCAGCGGGTCGCCCACCGTCGCCAGCTCCCAGTCCAGCAGCGCCACGATCCGGGTCGGGTCGTCCTCGGCCAGGACCATGTTGTCGAAGCGGTAGTCGTTGTGGATCATGCACCGGCCGACGTCGGCGGGCTGGTGCTCGGCGAGCCAGCCGGTGATGTCGCTCCAGTCGCCCATGTCGTCGGTCGCCGCGTTCGCGAGCCGGGTCGTCCAGCCGTCCACCTGGCGGCGTACGTAGCCGTCGCCCTTCGCCAGCGCGGCCAGGTCGGGCACCGACATCACGTCCGCCTCGTGCAGCGCGACCAGGGTGTCGGCCGCCGACCGGCAGAGCTCGGAGGTCTGCTCCTCGGTGATGTCGAAGCCGAAGTCGCGCCGCGGGATGCGCCCGACGACCCGCTCCATCACGTAGAGCTCGGCCCCGATCGGGCTCTCCTCCGCGGTCGCGTACGCCACCATGGGCGCGACCTGGGGGAAGACCTGCGCAAGACCCGCCTGGATGCGGAACTCGCGGCCCATGTCGTGCGCGCCCTTGGCCTTGGTGCCGGCGGGCGGGCGGCGCAGGATCAGCTCCTCGCCGTCCTCCATCCGCAGCAGGTAGGTCAGGTTCGACGCGCCGCCCGGGAACTGCCGCACCTCGGCGATCGGGCGGTCCAGCCATGCCGCGACAGCAGCGATGTCGAAGGCGTCCTCGTCCCGGACCGGCCTGCTCTCGTCGCTCACGCCTGGCCCACCAGCTTGGCAGCCTGCGCCCGCATCACCTGGTCGTACGCCGCCGGGTCGCTCCGCTTCAGGTCGTACGCCGATCGCCCCTCCGGATCGGGCAGGATCAGCTGCTCGCCGCGGTCGACCGCCGCCAGCACCTCGGCCGCGATCGCCTCCGGACCGCGCGGCGCGTTGGCGACCAGCCGGCCGACCACCTGGGTCAGCGTCTCGTCACGGCCCTGCACGTTGTCCAGCAGCGCCGTGCGGAAGAAGGAGGGACACACGGCGTGCGCCGTGACGCCGTACGCCGCGAGCTCGTGGCCGGCCGTCTCGGTGAGCGCCACGACCGCGGCCTTGGTGGTGTTGTACCCCGCCATCCCGGCCGGGTGCACGAGGCCCGCGAGCGAGGCGATGTTGATGATCCGGCCGCTCCCCTGCCGCTTGAAGACCGGCGTGAACGTGAAGGTCCCGCGGACCGCGCCGAACAGGTTGATGTCGACCAGCCGCTGCCACTCGTCCATCGTGGAGACGTCGAGGCGCCCGCCGCCGGCGATGCCCGCGTTGTTGACCAGGACGTCGAGGCCGCCCCAGCGCCGGTCGACCTCCTCGGCGATCGCGGCCCAGTCGGCGTCGCTGGTGATGTCGAGCCCGACGACATCCGCCCCGGCGGCCCGGTCGGTGCGCAGGACCTCGGCCCCGCGCTCCTCGTAGGCGGCCGCGAGGGCCGCACCCAACCCCTGTGCGGCCCCCGTGATCAGGACTCGTTGCGGTGTGGTGGTCACGCCGGAACGATATCCATCCGTCGATCAGTCGTTCTGGGGGAAGCCCAGGTTCACACCCGCATGGGAGGGGTCGAGCCAGCGCGAGGTGACCGCCTTCTCCCGGGTGAAGAACTCCACGCCCTGCGGGCCGTAGGCCTTGGCGTCGCCGAACGCGGACTGCTTCCAGCCGCCGAAGGAGTGGTAGGCGACCGGCACCGGGATCGGCACGTTGACGCCGACCATGCCGACCTCGATCTCGCGCACGAACCGCCGCGCGGCACCGCCGTCGTTGGTGAAGATCGCCGTGCCGTTGCCGTACGGGCCGGCGTTGATGAGCGTCACCCCCTCGTCGTACGACGACACCCGGACCACCGACAGCACCGGGCCGAAGATCTCGTCGGTGTAGACCGCGGAGCTGGTCGGGACGCGGTCGAGCAGGCTCGGGCCGAGCCAGAAGCCGTCGGCCTCGCCGTCGACCTCGATGCCACGCCCGTCGACGACGACGTCGATGCCGTCCTCGACGGCGACGTCGAGGTAGCCCGCGACCTTGTCGCGGTGCTGGGCGGTGATCAGCGGGCCCATGTCGCAGCTGCGGCGGCCGTCGCCGACGACCAGCTTGCCCATCCGGTCGGTGATCTTCTCGATCAGCTCGTCGGCGACGGGCTCGACCGCCACGACGACCGAGACGGCCATGCAGCGCTCGCCGGCCGAGCCGAAGCCGGCGTTGATGGCGGAGTCGGCGACCAGGTCGAGGTCGGCGTCGGGGAGCACCAGCATGTGGTTCTTGGCGCCGCCGAGGGCCTGGACCCGCTTGCCGTGCGCGGTCGCGGTCTCGTAGACGTAGCGCGCGATCGGGGTCGAGCCCACGAACGAGATCGCCGCGACGTCCTCGTGGGTCAGCAGCGCGTCGACCGCCTCCTTGTCGCCGTGGACGACGTTGACGACGCCGTCGGGCAGGCCGGCCTCGGTGAGCAGCTGCGCCAGCCAGACCGCGGCGCTCGGGTCCTTCTCGCTGGGCTTGACCACGACGGTGTTGCCGGCCGCGACCGCAATCGGCAGGAACCACAGCGGCACCATCGCCGGGAAGTTGAACGGGCTGATGATGCCCACGACGCCGAGCGGCTCGCGGATCGAGTAGACGTCGATGTCGGTCGAGGCGTTGTTGGAGAAGTCGCCCTTCGACAGGTGCGCGATGCCGCACGCGAACTCGACGACGTCGAGCCCGCGGGCCACCTCGCCGGCGGCGTCGGAGAGCACCTTGCCGTGCTCGGAGGTGATGATCGCGGCGAGCTCGTCCTTGCGGCTGTTGAGCAGCTCGCGGAAGGCGAACATCACCTGCGTGCGCTTGGCGATCGATGCCGTGCCCCAGCTGCCGAACGCCTGCTTCGCGGCGGCGACGGCGGTCGCGACGTCGGCCGCGGAGCCGTAGCGCACCTGCTTGGTCACGGTGCCCAGCGCGGGGTCGAAGACGTCGCCGGTGCGGGTGGACGCGCCGGAGACGGCGGCCCCGTTGATCCAGTGGTCGAGGGTGGTCATGTGATGGCTCCGATTCAGATCTGGTGGTCGAGGATGGTCAGCACGTCGTCGTACGCCGCGAGCGCCTCGGCCACCTCGTCGGAGGTGACCACGCACGGGGGGACGACGTGGATGCGGTTGTCCGCGACGAACGGGAGCACGTCGCGGGAGATCAGCTCCGCCTTGGCGGAGGCCATGGCGGCGGCGGGCAGCGGGGCCCGGGTGGCGCGGTCGGCGACCAGCTCGAGCGCCCAGAAGACGCCCTTGCCGCGCACCTCGCCGATGACGGGGTGCCTCTCGGCGAGCTCGCGCAGGCCCGGGCCCAGCACGTCCTCGCCGATCGCCTTCGCGTTGGCCACGACGCCCTCGGTCTCCATGGCGTCGAGGGCCGCGACGATCGACGCGGCCGCCAGCGGATGGCCGCTGTAGGTGAGGCCGCCGGGGAAGACGCGCTCGTCGAAGCACGCGGCGACCGCGTCGTCGATGATCACGCCGCCGACCGGGACGTACCCGGAGTTGACGCCCTTGGCGAAGGTGATCAGGTCGGGCTTCACGTCGTACGCATCGAGCGCGAGCCACTCCCCGGTCCGGCCGAAGCCCGCCATGACCTCGTCGAGGATGAGCAGGATGCCGAACTCGTCGGCCAGCGCCCGTACGCCGGGCAGGTAGCCCTCCGGCGGCATCAGGACGCCCGCCGTGCCGGGGATCGTCTCGAGCAGGATGGCCGCGATCGTGCTCGGGCCCTCGCACTCGACGATCCGGCGCAGGTGCTGCAAGGCGCGTGCGCACTCCTCCTCGGGGCTGGTCGCCCAGAACTCCGAGCGGTACAGGTAGGGGCCGAACGCGTGCACGTGGCCGCGGGCGTACTCGTTGGGCAGCCGCCGCCAGTCGCCGGTCGCATTGATCGCGGCACCGGTGTTGCCGTGGTAGCTGCGGTAGCGCGAGATCACCTTGTCCCGGCCGGTGTGCAGGCGCGCCATCCGGATCGCGTTCTCGACCGCGTCCGCGCCGCCGTTGGTGAAGAAGACCTTCTCCATCCCGGCCGGCGCGTGGCCGGCGATCCGCCGGGCCGCCTCGCCGCGGGTCAGGTTGGCGGTGGCCGGCCCGATGGTGGCCAGCTCCGCGGCCTGCTCCTGGATGGCGCTGACGACACCGGGGTGGCCGTAGCCGATGTTGACGTTGACCAACTGGCTGGAGAAGTCCAGGTAGGTGCGGCCGCTGTGGTCCCAGACCCGGCTGCCCTTGCCGCCGGCGATCGGCAGCAGGTTCAGGGCGCCCTGGGCGGACCAGGAGTGGAAGACGTGGGCACGGTCCAGCTCGGAGGTGCGGCGGTCCAGGTCGAGGTCGTCATGCATATTTGTTACGTTAAGACTTGAACATTTATTTGCAAAGTACGGCGCTGGAGCGCTCGAGGGAGGCCACGCGGATGGATCTGAGCTCGCTCGTCGACCGCTCCCCCCGCGGCATCGCGGGCGCCGTGAGTCGCGCGATCCGCGCCGGCGAGCTCGCGCCGGGCGACCGGCTGCCCACGGTCCGCGAGGTGGCCGACGAGCTCGGGGTCTCGCCGGGCACGGTGAGCGCGGCGTGGCAGGCGCTGCGCCGCAAGGGCCTGATCGTGGCGCGCGGACGGTCCGGGTCGTTCGTGCAGGACGCCCCGACGGCCTGGCTCAGCCCGCGCCACCGCGACCTGGTCGGCGCCGGGCTGGACGGCGCGCGGCTGGACCTGTCCCGCGGCATCGCCGACCCCTCGCTGCTGCCCTCGCTCGGCCCGGCGCTGCGCCGGGTCTCCGAGCGGGCCGAGGCGTTCGCCTACCAGGCCGAGCCGGTGCTCCCGGCGCTGCGGGAGGTGCTGGTGTCGGCGTGGCCGGCGGCCGTGGAGACGTTGACCGTCGTCGACGGGGCCACCGACGGGATCGCCCGGGTGCTCGAGGAGGTCGCCGGGTACGGCGACCGCATCGTGCTCGAGTCGCCCGGCTACCCGCCGCTCTTCGACCTCGTCGAGTCGCTCGGCGCCGAGGTGGTGCCGGTGCGCCACGACGCCGAGGGGATCCTGCCGCGCTCCCTGGAGCACGCCATGGGCGCACGGCCGACGGCCGTGGTGCTGCAGCCGCGGGCCCAGAACCCGACCGGAAGGGTCATGAGCGAGGAGCGGGCCGAGCGCCTGGTGCCGGTGATGACGCGGCGCGGCGTCGCCACGCCCTGGGTCCTCGAGGACGACCACTCGCACGGCATCAGTACGGCCGCCCCCGTCAGCCTGGCGCGCTGGCTGCCCGAGCGCGTCGTACACGTGCGCTCGTTCTCCAAGTCGCACGGCCCCGACCTGCGGATCGCCGCGATGGGTGGGCCGGGCGCCCTGCTCGACCGCGTCGTCGCCCGTCGGATGCTGGGCCCGGCGTGGACCTCGCGGATGGTGCAGACGATCCTGCTCGAGCTGCTCACCGCCGCCTCGTCGGTGGCCGAGGTCGAGCACGCGCGGGCGACGTACGCCGCGCGGCAGGGTGCCCTCGTCGCCGCCCTCGGCGCGCACGGCGTGGCCCTGGAGGTGCCCGACGGCATCAACCTGTGGCTGCCGGTCCGCGACGAGCGCGCCGCCCTCCTCGAGCTCGACGCCGCCGGCATCCGCGTGGCCGGCGGGACGACCTTCCTCGCCACCCCCGGCACCGACCACCCCGCCGTCCGGGTCACCTCGGGCCTGGTGTCCGTCGACGACGCCACGGAGGTCGCGGCCGCCCTGGCCTCCGCGGCCCGCGCCTGACCGGTCAGACGAGCCGCGCCATCTCGCGCTCGACCCCGGCCTCGATCTCGACGCTGTTGCCGGTGAGCGTGAAGCCGAGCTTGCGGTACGCCGCCTCGGCGCGCGGGTTGTGCTCGTGCACCTGGAGCCGGGCGCGCTCGAGGCCGAGCCCGGCGGCCCACGCGAGCACGTCGTCGACCAACCGGCCGAGCAGCCCCGCCCCGCGGGTCGCGGGGTCGACGTACACACCGACGACCAGGACGCCGTCGTGCTCGATGCGCGCCCCGGCCCAGTCGGTGTCGCCGGCCCGCTCGAGCAGCCCGACGACGGTGCCGACCATCCGGCCGTCGTCGACCGCCACGGCCTGGTACGCCGCCTCGCCGGCCGCGTTGCGCGTCGCGCGCTCGATCCAGAACTCGTCGGGCTCGGCGGCCTCCTCGTCGTAGGAGCGCACGAACGCCACCGACGCGGCCGGGTCCTGCAGCGCCCGCAGCCGCAGCTCCCGCAGCTCGCGCCACTCCTCGGCCCGCGCCGCCCGCACCTCGATCGCCACCTCCGTCGTCATGGCACCAGCCTGCCAAAACGGCCGCCGGGCCGGCGCCCCATTTCTGGAGCGCCGGCCCGGCGGTTCGATCAGCACATCAGGCGGGGAAGGTCTCGCCCTTCGCCGCCATGTCGCGCAGGTACTGCGTCGGCCGGAACCGCTCGCCGTACTTGTCGGCCAGCTCGTCGGCGCGCTTGAGGAACGCGTCGATGCCGTAGCTGCCGTCGGCCGCGTCGTAGCCCGTGATGAACTGCGCCGCACCACCCGTGGCCGGCGGGAAGCCGATGCCGAAGATGGAGCCGATGTTGGCGTGGGCCGCCGAGGTGACGACGCCCTCCTCGAAGCACTTGGCGGTCTCGAGGGCCTCGGAGAACAGCATCCGGTCCTTGACGTCGGCGAGCGGGATCTGCTCCTCGGCGACCGGGAACAGCTCGGCCAGGCCGGGCCAGATGCCGGTGCGCTTGCCGTCGACGTAGTCGTAGAAGCCGGCACCGCGGAGCTTGCCCGCGCGACCCGCCTCCAGCATCTTCGTGACGACGTCGCTGCCCGGGTGCTTGACGAAGCTCGGGTCGTCCTCGGCGGACTTCGCGATCTTCGCCATCAGCTCCAGGTTGAGCTCGTCGGAGAGCTGCAGCACCGCGGCCGGGTAGCCGGCCTGGGTGGTGGCCCGCTCGACGGTCAGCGGGTGGACGCCCTCGGCGACCATCTGCATGCCCTCGTTGACCATGAAGCCGATGACGCGCGAGGTGTAGAAGCCGCGCGAGTCGTGGGCGATCATCGGGGTCTTCTTGATGGCCAGGGTGATGTCGTAGGCCTGGGCGAGCGACTCGTCCGAGGTCTCGCCGCCGCGGATGATCTCCACCAGAGGCATCTTGTCGACCGGGCT
Organism: Nocardioides ultimimeridianus; assembly: GCF_054777895.1. Taxonomy (NCBI): domain Bacteria; kingdom Bacillati; phylum Actinomycetota; class Actinomycetes; order Propionibacteriales; family Nocardioidaceae; genus Nocardioides; species Nocardioides ultimimeridianus. Next base: position 63,472 of record NZ_BAAHAB010000002.1, read on the forward strand.
GAAGAAGTGCAGGCCGATGAAGCGCGACGCGTCACCCTCGATGCCCTTGGCCAGCTCGGTGATCGGCAGGGTCGAGGTGTTCGAGCACAGCAGCGCACCGTCGGCGAGGAACGGGATGACCTCGTTGAAGACCTTCTGCTTGAGCTCGACGTTCTCGAAGACCGCCTCCACGACCAGGTCGCAGCCCTGGGCGTCGGACGCCTCGATGGTCGGGGTGATCCGGGCGAGCAGCTCGTCGGAGGCCTCCTGGGTGAGCTTGCCGCGCGAGACGGCCTTCTCGTTGATGGCCTCGGAGTACGCCTTGCCCTTCTCGGCCGCCTCGATCGAGACGTCCTTGAGGACGACCTCGACGCCGGCGCGGGCCAGGACGTAGGCGATGCCCGCGCCCATCATCCCGGCGCCGAGGACGACGGCCTTGGTCGGCTTGAACTTCTCGACGCCCTCGGGGCGCTCCTTGCCCGCGTTGATCGAGCCCAGGTCGAAGAAGAAGGCCTGGATCATGTTCTTCGCCTGCTGGCTGGTGACCAGGTCGGTGAAGTAGCGCGACTCGATCCGCGAGGCGGTGTCGAAGTCGACCTGCAGACCCTCGACGGTGGCCGCCAGGATCGCCTTGGGCGCGTGCATGTCGGCCTGCTTGAGCTGCTTGCGCAGCATCGGCGCGAAGGCCGGCAGGAAGGCAGCGAGCGACGGGCTGGACGGCGTACCGCCGGGGATCTTGTAGCCGGGGGTGTCCCACGGCGCCGCGATCTGGTCCGGGTTGGCCTTGATCCACGCCTTGGCGGCCGGGATCAGCTCCTCCTGGGTGGCGACCAGCTCGTCGACCAGGCCCTTGTCCTTCGCCGCGGCGGGCTTGAACTCGGCACCGGTCGCGACGATCTCGGTCATCGCGACCATCAGGCCGAACTTGCGGGCGATGCGGGTGACACCGCCACCGCCGGGCAGCAGGCCCAGCTTCACCTCGGGCAGGCCGAGGGGGTAGCGGCCGTCGACGGCGATGCGGTGGTTCGCGACCAGGGTGATCTCGAGCCCGCCGCCGAGCGCGGCGCCGTTGATGGCGGCCACGACCGGCTTCGGGAACAGCTCGAGCTTGCGCAGGGTCGCCTTGATGCTCTCGACCTCGGCGAAGATCTGCTCGGAGTGCTCCTTGCGCACCGGCATCATGTTCTTCAGGTCGCCGCCGGCGAAGAAGGTCTTCTTCGCCGAGGCGATGACGACGCCGGTGACCTGGTCCTGCTCGGCGTACAGGCGCTCCACGGCGGCCGCCATCGAGCTCTTGTAGAGCTCGTTCATGGTGTTGGCCGACTGGTTCGGGTCGTCGAGGGTCAGCGTGACGATGCCGTCACCGTCGATGTCGTAGCGGACAGCAGTCTGCTCAGTCATTTCTTGGTTCCTCTGCTCTTTCCGCGTCTCAGACGATCTCGACGATCGTGGCGATGCCCATGCCCGCGCCGACACACAGCGTGGCGAGGCCGCGCTTCTTGCCCTGGCGGATGAGCTCGTCGACGAGCGTGCCGAGGATGATCGCGCCGGTCGCACCGAGCGGGTGACCCATCGCCATGGCGCCGCCGTTGACGTTGGTGACGTCCTGGCTGATGCCCATGTCCTTCATGAACCGCAGCGCAACCGAGGCGAACGCCTCGTTGATCTCCCACAGGTCGATGTCCTCGGGCTTGAGGCCGGCCTTCGCCAGCGCCTTGCGGGCGGCCGGGGCGGGACCGGTCAGCATGATGGTCGGCTCGGAGCCGATGACGGCCGTCCCGACGATCTTCGCCTTCGGGGTCAGGCCGTGCTTCTTGCCGGCCTCCTCGCTGCCGATGAGCACCAGCGCGGCGCCGTCGACGATGCCGGAGGAGTTGCCGGCGTGGTGGACGTGCTCGATCTTCTCGACGGTCGTGTACTTCGCCAGCGCGACGTCGTCGAAGCCGACCTCGCCGCCCTGCTGGATGAAGGAGGGTCGCAGGGCCGAGAGGGACTCGACGCTGGTGTCGGGACGGACGGTCTCGTCCTTGTCCAGCACGACGAGGCCGTTCTGGTCCTTGACCGGGATGACGCACTCGTCGTAGTAGCCGTTGGCCCACGCCTTGGCGGCGCGCGCGTGCGACTGGGCGGCGAGGGCGTCGACGTCCTCACGGGTGAAGCCCTCGATCGTGGCGATCAGGTCCGCGCCGATGCCCTGCGGGACGAAGCCCGTGTCCAGGCTGGTCTTCGGGTCCTGCGCCCAGGCGCCACCGTTGGAGCCCATCGGCACGCGGCTCATCGCCTCGACGCCACCGGCGAGGATCAGGTCCTCCCAGCCGGAGCGGACGCGGGCGGCAGCCTGGTTGACGGCCTCCAGGCCCGACGCGCAGAAGCGGTCCAGCTGGACGCCCGCGACGGTCTCGGCCAGCCCGGCCTTGATGGCGGCGACCCGCGCGATGTCGGAGCCCTGCTCGCCGATCGGCGTGACGCAGCCGAGGATGACGTCGTCGATGCCGGCGGTGTCGAGACCCGGGTTGCGGTCCTCGATCGCGTTCATGAGCGTCACGACGAGGTCGATGGACTTGACCTCGTGCAGCGAACCGTTCTTCTTGCCGCGACCGCGCGGTGTCCGCACGTGGTCGTAGATGAATGCTTCTGCCATGACCGTCCTTGTCTGGAATGGCTGGTCGCCGGCACGGTGCCGGCTGGTCCGTCACTGATCCCGCGGCCCGAGGCCGCGTGGGGGGAGAAGACCCCCACCGATGATTGTGACACTATTACTGTCATGGTCAAGGCGGAAGGTGGTGAACGAGACATGGACAACACCCTGCTCACGCTCCCGGAGCTCACCGAGCGGCTCGGCCTCAGCGTGCGGACCGTGCGCTTCTACGCCTCCCGCGGGCTGATCCCGCCGCCGATCCGCAAGGGCCGGGCCGGCTACTACGACGAGGGGCACGTGGCGCGGCTCGAGCTCGTCCTGGAGCTGCAGAGCCACGGCTTCACCCTGGCCGCGATCGAGAAGTACGTCGCCGGCATCGCCGACGACGCCACGCCCGACGACATCGCCCTGGCCCGCACCATGCTCGCGCCCTGGCAGTCCGACCTCCCCGTCGAGATGTCACGCAGCCAGCTGGAGGCCAAGGCCGGCCGGGCGCTGGACGACGAGGACCTCGCCACGCTCTACTCCCTCGGCGTGCTGCGGACCCGCGGCTCGTCGTACCTCGTCGCGAGCAACCAGCTGGCCATCGGCGTACGGCTTCTCGAGCTCGGCTTCCCGCGCGAGGTCGCCGCGGACGCCGCGGCCATCTACCGCGAGCACGGCGAGCAGATGGCCAAGGAGCTGTTCGACATGCTGCAGGAGAAGCTGCTCCCGCTGTACGACGACCACAGCTCCGAGCACCTGCGCGAGGTCATGGAGCGGCTCAAGCCGCTGTCCGTGGGCGGTCTGGTGACCGCCTACGAGTCGGCCGTGGCGCGCGCCGCGAGGTCCCCGCGGCGCTGACGCCCGGGCTAGCGACGGCCGCTGAAGGACGCAGCGCTGTGGCGGCTGCCGCCGCTGCTCGAGCTGCTGGCCGAACCACCACCGGAACCGCCGCGACGGTTGCGGTTGCGGCCCGAGCCGGCCTTCGGCGTACCGCCGGTGGAGGACTTGGCCTGGCCACCCTGGCCACCGCCCTTGCCACCCTGCTGCGACTGCGCGGGACGACCGCCCTGCGAGCGCTGCTGCTGCGCGGGCTTCTTGACGCGCGGCTTGGAGCGACCGCCACCCGACCGCTGCGACGGCGTCTGCGGCTGGGGCTCGGTCACCGCGAGGCCGCCGGGGCGGGAGCGCTCGCCGGGGGCGAGCTCCTGCAGCAGCGGGTGGGCCGGGCCGTCGACCTTGGTCGTGGTGGCCTTGATGCCCGCGGCGCGGGTGAGCGCGCGGACGTCGCCGATCTGGTCCTGGGTCATCAGCGTGATGACGGTGCCCGCGGCACCGGCGCGCGCCGTACGGCCCGAGCGGTGCAGATAGGCCTTGTGCTCGGCCGGCGGGTCGGCGTGGACCACGAGGGCCACGTCGTCGACGTGGATGCCGCGCGCGGCGATGTCGGTGGCGACCAGCGTGGTGGCCTGACCGGAGTGGAACGCGTCCATGTTGCGGGTGCGCGCGCCCTGGCTCAGGTTGCCGTGCAGGTCGACCGCCGGGACCCCGTTGCTGTTGAGCTGGCGGGCCAGCGTCTTCGCGCCGCGCTTGGTGCGGGTGAAGACGACCGTGCGCCCGGGGGCGCTGACCAGGTCGAGCAGCACCGGCAGCCGGCCGTCACGGCTGACGTGCAGCACGTGGTGGTCCATCTTGGCGACCGGCGACTGGGCCGAGTCAGCCTCGTGGATGGCCGGGTTGGACAGGAACCGCTTGACCAGTACGTCGATGGCGCCGTCCAGCGTCGCGGAGAACAGCATCCGCTGCCCGTCGGCCGGGGTCTTGTCGAGCAGCCGGCGCACGGCGGGCAGGAAGCCCAGGTCGGCCATGTGGTCGGCCTCGTCCAGGACGGTGACCTCGACGTCGGCGAGGCTGCAGTGGCCCTGGCCGATGAGGTCCTCGAGCCGGCCGGGGCAGGCGATGAGGATGTCGACGCCGCCGCGCAGCGCGACGACCTGCGGGTTCTGGCCGACGCCGCCGAAGACGGTGGTGGTCTTCAGCCCGGCGGCCTTGGCCAGCGGGGTGATGGTGGCCGCGATCTGCGAGGCGAGCTCACGGGTCGGGGCCAGCACCAGCGCACGCGGCTTGGTGGAGACCGCCTTGCGGCCGCCGGCGAGCCGGGCCACCAGCGGGATGCCGAAGGCATAGGTCTTGCCCGATCCGGTGCGGCCGCGGCCGAGGACGTCGCGGCCGGCCAGGGAGTCCGGCAGGGTCGCGGACTGGATCGGGGTGGGGATGGTGATGCCGTCAGCGTCCAGGACGGTGAGCAGCATCGAGGGCACGCCGAGTTCGGCGAAGGTGTTGGGCACGAGGTTTCTCTCGGTCGGCGTCTCGCCGTGCTGTCCCGTCGGCGACGGGATCGAGTGAAGCGGCCTCAAGTGTCTGAGGGGCGCGACCACAGGGGCCGCGCAGGTCCGGGGCAAGACTGGCCGGACAGTTGACGAGTCTACGAGTACCGAGGTCGCCCGCCCGAATCCTCGAGCGGGCGACCCCGGTCACATCAGTCCAGCTGGACCGCAGCACCCGAGGCGATCAGCCCGTCGACGTCCTCGATGCCCCAGGCGGTCAGCGCCTCACGGGTGTGGACGCCGGGACCGGCGGCGGGCGGCAGGGAGAGCGTGGCCGTCGTACGGGAGAAGCGCGGAGCGGGCTGCGGCTGGAGGATGCCCTCGTGCTCGACGAAGACCTCGCGCGCCTTCATGTGCGGGTGCTCGGGCGCCTCGCTCAGCTTGAGGATCGGCACCACGCAGGCGTCGGTGCCGTCGAAGATCGCCGCCCACTCGTCCCGCGTCCGCTGCCGGAAGGTGGTCGCGATCAGGTCGCGCAGCTCGTCGCCCTTCGAGGCGTCGAAGCGGTCCGGAGCGGTGTCCTTGATGCCGAGCAGCTCGATGAACAGGTCGTAGAACTGCGGCTCCAGCGCGCCCACGGACATGTGCTCGCCGTCGGCGGTCTCGTAGATGTCGTAGTACGGCGCCCCGCCGTCGAGCAGGTTGCTGACCCGCTCCTCCTTGAACCCCCCACCGGCCAGGAAGGCCGCGGTCATGGCGTTGAGGTTGGCGGTGCCGTCGACGATCGCCGCGTCCACCACCTGGCCCTTGCCGGAGATCTTGGACTCCAGAAGCGCGGCCAGGATCCCGATGACCAGGTACGTCGATCCGCCGCCGAAGTCGCCCACCAGGTTGGCCGGGAACTGCGGCTTCTCCTTGACCTGGCCCAGCCCGTGCAGGGTGCCGGTGATGGCGATGTAGTTCATGTCGTGGCCGGCCGCCTGCGCCCAGGGGCCGTCCTGGCCCCACCCGGTCATCCGGGCGAAGACCAGGCCCGGGTTGCGCTCGTGGCAGGCCTCCGGGCCGAAGCCGAGGCGCTCGGCCACACCGGGACGCATGCCCTCGACCAGGACGTCGGCGGTCGCGACCAGGTCCAGGACGGTCGCCACGGCCTTGGGGTCCTTCAGGTTGAGCGCGACGCTGGGACGGCCGCGGTTGAGCAGGTCGTGCGAGCCGCCGGTCAGCAGCTGGCCGCCCGGACGCTCGACGCGGATCACGTCGGCGCCGAGGTCGGCCAGGATCATGCACGCGTGCGGGCTCGGCCCGATCCCCGCGATCTCGACCACCTTGATGCCCGCCAGCGGACCCGTCCCACGACCCAGCTCATACGTCATGGGGCCGATCATGGCACAACCGTGACAGTGACACTGTCAGGGTTCTCAGCTGGGCGCCACGATCCGGTTCAGCTCGAAGTGCATGGGATCGGTGTAGCGCCAGGTCCCACCCCAGGTGAACCCCCACCGCTCGAAGACCTGGACCACGCCGCGGTCCATCTGGCCGACGGTCCCCCGCGCGTTGTCCGCGGGGTCGATGTCGAAGGCGAGCCCGAACGCGTGGTTGGACAGCGTGGTCGTGCCGGCGATGAAGCGGGGGACGTAGCAGCCGGCGTAGTTGGTGATCTTGGCCGCGAGACCGCGCGCCTGGATCTCGCGCAGCGCCGCCTGGAGCTGGGGGAAGATGTACTTGTTGCAGGTCATCGCACCGATGATCGGCATCACCCGGGTCTCGATGTGCGAGGCGACCCAGGCCGGGTCCGGCGCCACCCGGCCGCCGCCGATCGCGGTGTAGCGGTAGAGCCCGACGGCCTGGCTGTAGGAGCCGACGAACTGGACGTTCTGCACCGCCTTCGGGTCGATGCCGAAGCGCGCCACGGCGTCCATGGCCGTGACCGACAGGTCGCCGTTGATCTTCTCGATCTGCTTGCGGACCTGCTGCGGGGAGGCGAACCCGGTGTTGATGAGCAGCGCGTTGTCCTGCTGCAGGCCGAGGGCCTGACCCCACTTCTCGTTCACGATCGCGTCGACACCGAGCACCGTCGAGGGCGACCAGGCGCCCACGTGGATGTTCTGGGTGTCGCGGCCCGAGCCGATGGCGACGTACCCGGACTTGTCGACCGGGATCGTGCCGTCGAGCTTGTCGGCCACCGCGATCTCACCGCCGGCGACCCGGTTCCACTGGTCCTGCCAGGCGGCGCTGCGCTGCCCGGTGAAGTCGCGGTACGCCGCCGGGTCGACCGCGGCCACGTTGTAGAGGTGGTTCTCCATCGCGAACTGCCCGATGGAGAGCGGTACGTCGACCGCGACCCCGCGCACCTTCTGCTTGCCCGTGCCGACGCGGATCCTCTTGATCCGCCGCACCAGGTCCGGCGGGAGCGACTGCTCGCCGACGACCAGCAGGTCGGCGCCGTACAGCTTGCCGTTCCACTTCCCGGGCGCACCGACGGCGTGGGTCGGGTCGACGGCGTTCTTGATCGGGGTGGTCTGGGAGGCGTTGCTCGGGTCCGCGGCGTCGCCGGACGCGCCACCACAGCCTGCGAGCAGGCTGGCGCAGGCCAGCGCGACCAAGCACGCTGCCCCCACGCGGCGACGCGCGTCGAACATGTGATTCCCTCCCCCGCCAGGATAAACGCTGCACTCTAACGCCGCGGAGGAACGACCGATCAGCCGATGACCCTCGACGTGACCCAGGCGATCTGGTCCGCGACGTCCGCCGGGTCGCCGCCGGGCTGCATGACATGGCTGAGCACGAGCCGCACGATCAGGTCCACGCACGCGTCGACCTGGGCCTCGGTGAGGGCCAGGTCGTACTCCTTGACCCGGGTCTTGACCGCGAACGTGGCGCCGTCGAGCAGGCTGGCGCTGTTCGTGGTCAGCAGCGGCAGCAGCTCGGTGTCGGCGCCGTGGTTGGCCGAGACGACCGCGTGCAGCAGCGCGTTGTCGGTGGCGTACTTCAGGACCCGGCGCACCGCGGCCCGCACCGCCTCGACCACGTCGTCGGGGTTCTCGTCGAACGAGCGCGTCACACCCGCCAGGAACAGGTCGAGCTCGCGGAGGACCAGCACTTCGGCCAGGTCGTTCTTGGTGCCGATCTCGTTGTAGACCGTCTGCCGGCTCACCCCGACCAGGTCGGCCAGTCGGCCCATGGTGACGCGGCCCCAGCCCTGGGTGGTGAGCAGCTGCACGGCGGCCTCGCACAGCCGGTCCCGCAGGGGGGCCGGCTGTGCGAGGTACGTCGGCGCGGGGTCCACGTGCGTCACGGACTCAGTCCGACAGGGTCAGCGCCAGTACCGGGCAGGCCTGCACCGCGGCGTACACGTGGGCGCGGTCGGCCTCATCCGGGCTGTCGTTGAGGATGTGGACCTGGTCGGTGTCCTCGTCGACCTCGAAGAAGTCGTTGGCCATCGACTCGCACATGCCGAGCCCCTCGCACTTGTCGAGGTCCGCGGTGATCTTCATCAGGCACCCACCTTGTTGCCGATCTGGTCGGGGTCGAACGGGACGAAGTCGATCTTGTCGCGGACGCCGCAGTCGGGACAGAACCAGTCCTCGGGGATGTCGGCCCAGGCGGTGCCGGCCGCGAAGCCCTGGTGCTCGTCGCCCGCGGCGACCTCGTAGACATAACCACAGCCGGGGCACCGTGCCGCCAGCACCTCGCCGGTGAACTTCTGCGCGAACAGGTCCTCGGTCCTGAGGTGGTGCTCGCTGGGCGGCGGGAACTTGGCGAGGTACTTCGCCTCCTTGCCCGGCTTGATGTTGGCCAGGGTGACGTCACCGTCGAAGTGCTCGACGACGCGGTGGTCCATGACCTTGCGCCACAGCGGCGGGATGAGCGCGAGGGTCAGCATGCCGGCGTACCCCGTCGGCAGCGCGGGCGACTCCTTGAAGTCGCGCAGCGCCTGGTAGCGCCGGGTCGGGTTCGCGTGGTGGTCGCTGTGGCGCTGCAGGTGGTAGAGGAAGATGTTGGTGACGAGGTTGTTGCTGTTCCAGCTGTGCATCGGCAGCACCCGCTCGTAGCGCTGCTTCTCGCCGACCTTCTGCCGCTTGAGCCCGTAGTGCTCGAGGTAGTTGATGATCTCGAGCAGGGAGAAGCCGAAGACGATCGTGATCGGGAAGTACGGCGCGACGTCCCAGCCGTAGATCGCGACGACCACGGCGTACAGGACGACCGACATCGCCCAGGCGTTGAGGACGTCGTTGCCCACGTGGAACGGGTGGGTGCCCTTGCGCCGGTAGCGCTTGGCCTCGACCTCCCACGAGCTCTTCAGGGAGCCGAAGACGGTGCGCGGCCAGAACTGGTAGATGTTCTCGCCCAGGCGCGAGGACGCCGGGTCCTCCGGGGTCGCGACGCGCACGTGGTGGCCACGGTTGTGCTCGATGTAGAAGTGGCCGTAGAACGTCGGCGCGAGGGTGATCCGCGCGAGCCAGCGCTCGACCGACTCGCGCTTGTGGCCGAGCTCGTGCGCGGTGTTGATGCCGATGCCGACGACGCCGGCGATCGACAGGGCCCACAGCGCCTTGTGCCACCAGGGCAGGTCGAGGTGCGCGGCCATCAGGTTCGCGCTCAGGTGCGCCTGTCCCCAGTCACCCAGACCGACGTGGGTCAGGATCCAGGCGAACGGGTTGACGCCGTCGATGATCGCGTAGCCGGCGAAGAAGATCAGGAACATCAGCGGGATGAAGGCGAAGACGACGTACCGGTAGTACTTGTCGTTCTCGAGCGCCTCGATCACCTCGTCCGGCGGATTGCTGCCGTCGAGGCCGAAGCTCAGGTCGAGCAGCGGGATGGCGAAGTTGATCAGGAAGGGCGCCACCAGCGTGAAGCCCCACCACCCTCCCGAGGCGACGTACGCCAGGGCGAACATGATCCCGAAGCCGGGAACCATCAGGCCCCACAGCCACAGATAGCGCTTCTTGTCCTTCCACGCACCGGTGGTGCTCTCGTCGACCGTCTGTCCGAAACCTTCCGGGCTGAACCCGGCGCTCGCGTTCTCCATCGAACCCTCTGCCTTCCGTGCGGATTGACAGAACGATAGGAGTTGTAAAGCCCTTTGACAAGAGGCTTGTATTTGTAAAGTCGGTCAGGCGTCGCCCGCGGGCGCCACCGCAGCCGGCTTCCCACCCTCGGTCACCCGCCCCACGGACTGCTTGATCATCGCCTCGAGGTCCAGCCCGGTCGCGGTCTTCATCATCTGCAGCGTCTGCGCGACGTTGGTGGTCACCTGCTGCGGCAGCGCCCCGGCGCCGTCGGTGGACAGGACCGTGAGCTGGTCGATCGCCGCGATGGGCGAGGCGACCTCGCGCGCGATCTGCGGGAGCACCTCGATCAGCATCTGCAGCACCGCGGCCTCGTTGTAGTGGGCGAACGCCGCCGCGCGCTTGTCCATCGCCTCGGCCTCGGCCTGGCCGACGGCGAGAGTGGACGACGCCTGCGCGGCGCCCTCCGCCTCGGTCGCCTCCGCCTCCGCGACACGACGCGCCTTCTCGGCCTCACCCTTCTTGGCACCCTCGATGGCCTCCGCCTCGGCGAGCGCGGCACGGCGGGCCTTCTCCGCCTCACCGCTGAGCCGGGTCTCCTCGGCCTTGGCCTGCGCGGCGGCGATGGTGGCGGCCTTGCGGGCGTCGGCGGCGGCGATCTCGGCGGTACGCCGGCCCTCGGCCTCCTGCTCCACGCGGTAGCGCTCGGCGTCGGCGGGCTTGCGGACCTGCGTCTCGAGCTGACGCTCGGTCAGCGCGGCCTGCTGGACGGCGACCTTCTCCTGCTCGGCCAGGATCGCCTGGTCCCGCTCGGCCTGGGCGAGCGGACCCGCGGCGGCGGCCTGCGCGGACGCCGCGTCGGTCTCGGCCTTGATCTCGGCCTGCTTGAGCGCGAGCGTGCGCTGGGAGATGGCGATCTCCTGCTCCGCGGCGATCTGGGCCTGCTCGGCCGCCTGACGGGCGTTGGCCTCGGCGATCCGCGCGGCCTGGCTGGCGCGGGCGGCCTCGGGGCGGCCGAGGTCGGCCAGGTAGCTGCCGTCATCGGTGACGTCCTGGATCTGGAAGGCGTCCAGGATCAGGCCCTGCCCGGTCAGCGAGCTCTCCGACTCGTCGGCCACGCGCTGGGCGAAGGCCGCGCGGTCGCGGATGATCTGCTCCACGGTCAGGCCGCCCACGATCGAGCGGAGCGCACCCGCGAGGACCTCCTGGGTGAAGGTCTCCATGTCGCCCTGCTGGGACAGGAAGCGCTGCGCGGACAGGCGGATCTGGTCGGCGTTGCCGCCGACCTTGACGATCGCGACGCCGTCGAGGTTGAGCTTGATGCCCTGTCCGGAGACCGCGCCCCGGATCTGGACCGAGATCCGCCGGCTCGAGAGGTCCATCGTGGCGAGCTTCTGGACGAACGGGATCACGAAGACGCCGCCGCCGAGCACGACCTTCTGGCCGGACAGGTCGGTGGTGAGCTCGCCGGTCTCCGGGTTGATCACGGCCTTGCCCTTGCGGCCGGTGACGATGAACGCCTGGTTGGGACCGGCCACCTTGTAGCGGCTGGTGACCAGCAGCACGAGGAGGACCAGCAGGACGACGATGCCGGCGATCGGCAGCAGGACGGTGGTCATGGGCATGCGACTCTCGGTTCGGGCGGAAGGGGCTCAGGACTGCTCGGGAAGGGCCGGCGGCTGCCAGACCTCGGTGACGCTGACCGCCGTCGGCGACAGCACCCCGGTGACGTGCACCTCGGTGCCGGACTCGATCGGCGCGAGCGCGCTGGCGTTGAGCTGGAGCGGATGCCCACCGACCACGACGCGCACCACGCCGTACCCCTGGGCGGGGATGGCGGTGATCACGCGAGCGGTCATACCCACACTGTCGCTGACTGACACCGTCCCGTCGCTGGGACCGTTCTTGAGCAGCCGGGTCAGCCACCACGCGAGCCAGCCGACCAGCCCGCCGGCGACCACGCCGACGGCCACCGAGACCACGCCCGGCGCGCCGGCGCCGTCGGCGATCGCGCCGCCGAAGCCGAAGGCCGAGACGAACCCGCCGAGCGCTGCCGTCGAGAGCCAATCGGCCTCCAGCGCGCTGAACGCGGAGTCGACGTGGTCGCCGATGACGAACGAGGCGAGGAGGACGAGCAGGCCCGCCACGCCCAGGACGAGGAACGGGGTCACGGTCAGCCGAGCGCCTTCTCGATGTCGCCGGCGATCTTCTCGGGCGTGGTGGTCGGCGCGAAGCGGTCGATGACCTGCCCGTCGCGGCCGACCAGGAACTTGGTGAAGTTCCACTTGATCGAGCCGCCGAGCAGGCCGCCCTGCTCCTTCTTCAGCCACGCGTAGACCGGGTGCGCGTCCGAGCCGTTCACATCGATCTTGGCGAACATCGGGAAGGTGACGTCGTAGTTCGTGGAGCAGAAGGTGGCGATCTCCGCCTCGTCCCCGGGCTCCTGGTGGCCGAACTGGTCGCACGGGAAGCCGAGAACGGTGAACCCCTGGTCGGCGTACGTCTCCTGCAGCTTCTGCAGGCCCTCGTACTGCGGGGTGAAGCCGCACTTGGAGGCCGTGTTCACCACGAGCACCACGTCGCCCTTGTACGCCGAGAGGTCGACCTGCTGCCCGTCGATGCCGGCCGCGGAGAAGTCATGGAGGGAGGTCATGCCTGCCAGTCTGGCACCCTCGGTGTCATGCCCCAGGTGGTCGCCGAGGTGTGGGTCCCGGTCCCGACCGACACCGCCTACGCCGTGTCCCAGACGACCGGCGAGCTGCGGCTGCGCTGGGACCCCTTCATCCGCAGCCAGCGGCTGCTCGACGCCGACGCCCCCGGCAAGGGGGTGCGGGTGCTGACCCGGTCGCGGATCGGGCCCCGGATGGTGAGCCAGTACGCCGCCTACCGCCCGCCCACCAGCGTCGGCATGACCATGCTCGAGGGGCCGTGGTTCTTCGCCTCCTTCGGCGGCGGCTGGCGGTTCACGGCCGAGTCCCGGGGTGGGGTCGCGGGCACGCGTGCGGTGTGGAAGTACACCTTCCGCACCCGGCCGGCCTGGCTGAGCCCGATCGCCGACCGGATCGGGACCTGGCTGCTCGGGCGCGAGATCCGGGCGCGGATCGCCGCGTGGGCGCGGGCGTGCGAGGACCCGGTGATCCTCGCGGCGGTCAGTCCCGCGGAGGCTCCGGAGGATCCTGCGCGCTGACCGGGTGACCCCGGCGGCGCAGCCACCACAGCACGACCAGCAGCACCAGGAACGCGTCCACGACCAGGGCGACCACGAGCAGCACCGGCGCGACGTCCCAGAGCCGCGACCAGCCCACGTTGACCAGGGGGACGTTGACGAAGAAGACGATGATCAGCCCCGCCAGCCGCGGCCCGCAGCCGCCACCCGGGGGTGCGTCGTCGTCGGTGATCGGGACCTGGGCCATGGCGGAAGTATCGCCGTACCCAACCGATCGCGGCTCGCGAGCGTCCTAGTGTCGAGGGGCCATGCCCGGGACCCTGCCGAGGAGAGGCGTAGCGATGGCGGACAGGTCGGAGTTCGGTGAGTACGTCGCCGCGCGGCGACCGCTGCTGCACCGGACCGCCGTCGTGCTCACCGGCGACCCGCACCAGGCCGAGGACCTCGTGCAGAACGTCCTGGTCAAGCTCTATGTGCACTGGCCGCGGGTGGCCCGCGCGCAGAGCGTGGACGCCTACGTGCGGCGCATGCTCGTCAATGCCGCGACCGACGCCGCGCGCAGGCCCTCCCGGCGGCGCGAGGTGCTCGGCAGCCCGGCGTACGAGCCCGCCGTGACCCTCCCGGACACCGACCTGCGCAACGCGCTCCTCACCGCTCTGCGCGACCTCGCCCCCGGGCAGCGCCGGGTCGTCGCCCTGCGGCACTGGTGGGGCCTGTCGACAGAGGAGACCGCCATCGAGCTCGGGATCTCCCCGGGCACCGTCAAGAGCCAGACCTCCGAGGCGCTGCGGCGACTCCGGCAGCTGCTGGCCGAACAGGAGCTCCAGCCGTGAACGAACTCGACCGCCTCACCGATCTCATCGACATCCCCGTCGTCGACATCGCCGACGACGTACGCCGCGGCCGGCGCGCCCTGCGGCGGCGTACCGCGCTGGTGGCGGCGGCAGGATCGGTCGCGACCCTCTCCGTGATCGGCGGTGCGGTGTGGGTCGGCGCCCGACCCGGTGCGCACACCGTCACCGACCCCAGCGGCTTCGCCGGCGGCGGGCCGGCGGGTCCGACGTCGGCCGCCACCGCGCCGCGCCACCCCACCGCCCACCGCACCCCCCTCGGGTTCCCGACGATGAGCGCCGCGGACGAGCAGCGGCTGCGCACCGCCCTGACCGACTGGCGGGCCGTCATCGCCGAGCACGTCGATCCCAGCGGCACGCTGCTGGGGCGGCTCAGCGGCTTCACCGGCAGCGACACGGCGTTCGGCAGCAAGCTCGACTGGAACGGCGGCGGGATGCTGCAGTTCAGCGTCGGCAGCTCGTTCGCCGACCTCGCCGGGGTGGCCGACGTCCCGATGCGGCCGAACACCACCCACGCCGGCATGCCGGCCCTCATCGAGGTGACGACCGATCGGATCCTCGTCGAGCTGAAGCGCAGCGACGGCACCGTCGTCGCGCTGCTCGCCAGCACGGCCTTCGGCAACAACGGCACCTCCGCGTCGCTCGGCCCCCTCTCCGAGAAGCAGCTGCTGGCCGCGGCCTCCGACCCGCGGATGCAGCGCCTGGTCCCCGCACCCCAGGGCATGCCGACCGGCACGCTGTTCTGAGTCCGGATCAGCGGGATCAGGTGGTCACGCGCATCAGTACGCCGGCCGCGATCAGCCCCTGACCGACGTGGTAGGTCACCATGATCGCCGGGCGGGCCCACGACAGCGGCCGAACGAACTTGTTCAGCGCGAGGGTGGTGTCGCTGCAGACGAACACGGCCGTCCCGCCCGCGATCCACAGCGACGCCGTGGCCCAGCCGGTGATGGTCATCGCGCCGATCACCCCCATGTACGCCGCCACCGCCACCCCCAGCCCCGGGCCGCCCTCGCGCACCGCCGCCGGCAGCACGCCACGGGCGACCACGAAGGCGACCAGTACGACGACGGCGCCGACCACCCACCAGCCGCCGCTCTCGAGACCCACGCGGGTGAAGCAGACGACATACGCCAGGTGACCGACCAGGAAGGCCGCCAGCCCGGCGACGAACCGCCACTCGACGGCGTCCTCGAGCAGCGCGATGTCACCGATCATCCCGAGCACCAGCGCGACCACGAGCCAGACGCCCGCGGTGTGGTGCAGCGCCCCGGCCGCGACCACGGCGGCGATCATCAGCGCGAGAGTGGCGGGCTTGAGCCAGGTCTCGAGGTCCTTGCGGCCCCGGGCCACCGCGGTCCAGTCCGCCACCGCCACGACCGCGGTGAGGGCGGCCAGTACGGCGGTCGGGGTGGACACGGACCGCAGCGTGCCACACCCCGCATCCCTGCGCACGCGGTTCGACGTCGACCCATTTCGCCACGCAGCGGCGCCGCGGCCGCGATCATGGTCGACGTGACGATGCGCCATCTCGCCCGCGGAGCCGCCACCGCTGCCGCCGCACTGGTCCTCACGATCGCGCCCGCGGCCCAGGCCGGCACGCGGACGGTCACCGACCCGCCCGGCGACGTGGCGGCGGCGTACGACCTCGTCGCGACGACGTTCAGCTACACCCGTACCCAGCTCGCCGCCGTCACCACGATCCGCGACGTGGTGCGCCGGGGCGTGGTCGTCCAACTGACCGCGCGCCACTACGGCGAGGGATACGTCGTGCGCGCCCGCACGTGGTGGAAGGACGGCGCCAAGCAGCAGCGCCTGTTCATCTCCTACAACGTCGGGTCGTGGCAGGTCGTGAGCTGCCCGGGCATGTCGACGCGGTGGCGGCTCGGCCCACGCGGGACCGTCGCCATCTCGGTGCCGAACTCGTGCACCTTCCGCGGGTATCCCCTGGACCGGTTCCGGATGGACACGATCCGCTCGCACACCCTCGTCGACCGCACCTACAGCTGGCCGATGATGAACCCCCGCGGCATCGACGTCAGCGGCGGTGCCTGAGCGGCGCCCGATCAGCGGCGCTCGGCCCCGATCCGCTTCAGGTAGGCGTCGCGGACGCTGTCATCGACGCGGCTGATGGCGGCGTCGTCGTGGGCGAGCCGGCGGACGACGCCCAGCAGCCGCTCGGGCACCAGCGGGGCGGCGTTGGCCGCGATTCCGACGTACGACGGGACGGCGATCTCGGCCTTGCGGGAGGCGACCGAGCGGACCACCGCGGCCGCGATGTCCTCGGGGTCCACGGTCGGCAGCACGCCGAGGTCGATGCCCGAGGAGAGCTCGGTGCGGACCGCGCTCGGCAGCACGGCGGACACCGAGACCCCGGTGCCCTCGAGCTCGAGCCGGGTGGCGGCGGTGAGGCCCACGACGGCGTACTTGCTGGCGTTGTAGACGGCCAGGCCCTTGAGCGGGAACTTCCCGGCGAGCGAGGCCACGTTGACGACGTGTCCGCGGCCGCGCTCGATCATCGGCGGCAGCGCGAGCCGCATGCCGTGGATGACGCCGAAGACGTTGACGTCCATGGTCATCCGGTCGACCTCGTCGGCCTGGTCCAGGAAGGCCGCGTTCGGCATGATCCCGGCGTTGTTGACCAGCACCGCGAGGGGCGCGTCGTGGTGGGCCGCGGCCGCCGCGAGGAAGCTCGCGAACGACTGCTTGTCGGTGACGTCGAGGGCGTGACCGGAGGCCGCGCCGCCGAGGGACGCGGCTGCGGTGACGGCCAGCGACTCGTCCAGGTCGCCGAGCGCGACCCGGGCGCCGGCGGCGACGAACGCCCGCGCGGTGGCGAGCCCGATCCCACGGGCGGCGCCGGTGATCGCGACCAGGGCGCCGTCCAGGTCCAGGGGGGCGAAGCGGCTCATGCGTGGGTCTCCTGCGGCTCGATGGCGGTGATCTCGAAGTCGGCGGGGTCGAAGCGGCTGACCCGGCGGACCAGCTCCCCGGTCGACCACGGCCAGCTGAAGCTGTTCCGGCCGTTGGCGTCGATGTAGTAGCTGTGGCA
Source organism: Nocardioides ultimimeridianus (assembly GCF_054777895.1). Classification (NCBI taxonomy): domain Bacteria; kingdom Bacillati; phylum Actinomycetota; class Actinomycetes; order Propionibacteriales; family Nocardioidaceae; genus Nocardioides; species Nocardioides ultimimeridianus. Next base: position 80,479 of record NZ_BAAHAB010000002.1, read on the forward strand.
GCTGGTGGCGTTGTACGCCGTACCGGCGAGCGCGGCCTGCACCTGCTCGACGTACGCCGCCTGCGCCTCGACGCGGGTGTCCAGGGTCGACCAGCCCTCCCGCCGGGCCGCGACGACCGCGTCGACGATGCGGGCCACCTGCGCCTCGGCGATGGTGAAGGCCGAGCTGTGGCCGGTGCCCAGGCTCGGGCCGAGCACCACGAAGGCGTTCGGGAACCCCGCGACGGTCGTGCCCAGGTAGGCCTCGGGCGAGCCGCCCCAGTGCTCGGCCAGGGTCCGGCCGTCGGCGCCCCGGACCAGGTCGGCGACGGGCATGTCGAGGATGTGGAAGCCGGTGCCGAGGATGATCGCGTCGACCTCGGCCTCGCTGCCGTCGGCGCCGACCACGGTCGACCCGCGGACCGACGACACCCCCGTCGCGTGCACCGCGACGTTGGGCCGGGTCAGCGACTGCAGGTAGGAGTTGGAGAACAGGATCCGCTTGCACCCCAGCAGGTACGTCGGCGTCAGCTTGGCCCGCAGCTCCGCGTCGCGCACCGCCGCGCGCAGGTAGGCGCGGCCGACCGCCTGCAGCGCGTGCATCAGCGGCTTGGGCCGGTGGAACGCGGCGCCGACGGCCTCCATGGCGGCGTACTCGACGCCCTTGAGGCCGCGCATCGCCAGCGGGAGCCGGTCCAGCGCCCACTTCTCGACCCCGGGCACGACGTGGTCGACCTTGGGCAGCACCCAGTGCGCGGTGCGCTGGAAGAGGTGCAGCTCGGCGACCTGCGGCTGGATCTCAGGCACGAACTGCACCGCGGAGGCGCCGGTGCCGATCACCGCGACCCGCTTGCCGGTCAGGTCGTAGTCGTGGTTCCAGCGGGCCGAGTGGAAGATCTCGCCGGGGAAGCCGGTGAGGCCCGGCACGTCCGGGATCCTCGGCTCGTTCCAGGGCCCGGCGGCCGCGACCACGAAGCGCGCGGTCAACTCGCCGGCGGTGGTCTCGAGGACCCATCGCTCTGCGGCCGGGTCCCAGGCCGCGCCGGTCATCTCGACCCCGAACCGGGTGATCTCGGCCAGGCCGTGCGCGCGGGCCACCCCGTCGACGTACTCCAGGATCTCGGGCTGGGTGCCGTAGAGCCGCGACCAGTCCGCCTTCGGCGCGAAGGAGAAGGAGTAGAGGCCGGAGGGCACGTCGCACGCGCAGCCCGGGTAGGTGTTGGCGCGCCAGGTGCCGCCGTAGGTGTCGGCCCTCTCCAGGATCACGACGTCGTCGACGCCCGCCTCGCGGAGCTTGATGGCCGCGGCGATGCCGGAGATGCCGGCGCCGATCACGATCACGTCGTGGTGGATGTCGGGCTGGCTCATGCCGGTGCTCCTGTGGGTACGTCGAGGGCGGCGGCCACCCGGGCGGGCAGCGCCGTGCGGGCGGCGGCGAGGGTGGCCTCGCGCCGGCGCAGGTCCATGAAGTTCGGGCCCATCGCGGCGAGCTCCTCGGGCCCCGGCTCGACCCGGATCACCCGGATCCCCGCGGCGCGGAGCCGGGCGACCTCCCGGTCCAGCCCCGCGGTCATCCGGGTCCGGAGGATGCGCTCGAGGCGGTCGGCGCCGCGCGCGGGCACTCCGCCCGCGGTGGTCATCGGGGCGACCACGACCACCTCGTCGAGGTCCCTCCCGATCGGGTGCGCGAGCAGTAGGTCCGCCGACACCGACGAGACCGAGCCACCGTCGACGTAGCGCCGGCCCCCGATCGCGACCGGCGGGAACCAGCCCGGGATGCCCCACGACGCGGCGACGGCGTCGCCGAGGGCGGCAGGGGGTGCGTCGGGCGACCCGAACGCGACCCGCTGCCCGCTCGCCGCGTCGGCCGCGACCAGCCAGGTCGCCGGGTGGGTCGTCCACCCGTCGGGGCCGGCCAGCGCAGCGCCGTACTCCCGAAGCCAGGTGGCGTCGCCCCGGCCGCGCGGCAGCAACCCCGCCACCGTGCTGTACGCCGAGCGGCGGGCCAGGCCTGCGCGGACCAGCCCGAGCGCGGGCAGCGCCGGGAACGGCACCGGCGGGAGGTGGCCGGGGTGGGCGGCGACATGCCGGGCGAGGACCGGGTCGGCCCCGGGCACGCCGTCGAGCGCGTCGAGCAGGTCCTGCGGCGTACGGCCGGAGCCGAGGGCGGCCACGATCTCCGCCCCGGCCGAGGTCCCGACCAGGACCGACGCGGTGCGGGCGTCCCAGTCCAGGCGGCGCTCGATCTCGCGGAGGGCGACCGCGGTCCAGGCGAAGCCGAGGGTGCCTCCACAGCCGATGGCGAGGGCGCGTCGTGTCGTCACAACTCGGATACTAGCGATATCTGGATTCCAACGGTAGGCCAATGCCGATACTCTTGCCCCCATGGCCCGGCTGACGCGCAAGGAGACGCACGCCCAGACCCGCGCCCTGCTCGTCGAGACCGCGCTCCGGCTCTTCCTCGCCGACGGCTACAACGCCACCTCGCTGGAGAAGGTCGCCGCCGAGGCGGGCTACTCCAAGGGCGCCGTCTACTCGAACTTCGCCACCAAGCACGAGCTCGGGCTGGCCGTCCTCGACGCCGTGCACGCCACCCGGGCGCAGACGCTCGCCGAGGCGGTGGCGACCGCGCCCACGGCCGATGCACGCGTGGACGCGTTCGCCGACTGGGCCGAGCGCAACATCGGCGACGTCGGCTGGACCGCGCTCGAGGTCGAGTTCGCGACGAGCACCCGCCGCGTGCCCGGCATCAGCGGGGAGCTCGCCGCCCGGCGGCGTACCGTCACCGAGGGGCTGGCGGCACTGCTGGAGTTCCAGGCGGCCGAGCTCGGGATCACCCTCCCGGTGCCCGCAGCGGACGCCGCCGTCCACCTGCTCGCGCTGGGCATCGGGCTCGGCGTGCAGCGCGCCTTCGACCCGGACCTGCCGGTCACCTCGCTGGTCGATCAGCTGCGCGCGCTGCTGAACAGCGCGTGAACCGGATCCGTCCGTTCGGACTCCAAGACCCTCCGTTCGGGTGATTGACGACGGGGTCTCGCGGCCGCAGACTGACATCCGCTCGTCCGAACATAACTGGGGGTATGTGATGCATCCGCTCGACCCGGGCTCTCCCGTGATCCGCGGAGATCGACCCAGCCTCCAGGCCCGCGCCCTCGGTCTCGCGCTGCGCTGCACGGTCAAGCCGGTCGTCGAGGCATGGGCGACCGTCCCCGACCTGCCGTGGCCCTACGGCCTCGCCGACCACGCCGGCCGGCTGACCTCGCGTCACCCCGACACGCGCTTCGACGAGGTGGCGCTGCCGGACTGTCGCGCGCAGTGGGTCACCGGCAGCGAGGACAACGGCCGCGTGATCCTCTACCTGCACGGCGGCGCGTTCATCGTCGGCGGGTGGCACCTGCACCGCCACCTGCTCACCGACCTCGGCCGCCGCACGGGCGCCCGGATCTTCGCGGTCGAGTACCGCAAGGCCCCGCGGCACTCGATCGACCTGGCCGGCGAGGACGCCCTGGCGGCGTACCGCCACCTGCTGGGGGAGGGTGTCTCCCCCGCCGACATCGTCGTGATGGGCGACTCGGCCGGCGGCTACCTGAGCATCCAGCTCGCCGCCCGGCTGCAGGAGGAGCGCCTCCCTGCCCCCGCGGCCGTCGTCGCGCTCTCGCCGCTGCTCGAGCTGGACCCCGAGGAGCCCGGCCGCGCCGGCTGCGCGATCCTCAGCCCGCGCGCGATCCGAGCGCTGGCGCGGTGGTCGCGGACCGCGACGAGCCGGCCGCAGCCGATGCACTCGGCCCGACCGACCCTGCCGCCGATCCTGATCCAGGCCGGCGCCCGGGAGACCCTGCGCCGCCAGGCCGTGGCGTTCGCGGGGATCCTCGCCGAGCAGGGCGTCCCGCACGCGCTGCAGCTGTACCCGACCGACATCCACGTCTTCCACGCGGCGCTGTTCCTGCCCGAGGCGCGCGCCGCGTTCGACGCGATCGTCGAGTTCATCGACGAGATGGTCGGCGCCGGCAGCGTCCCGGTCGCCGCCCACGCCTGACCCGATCCGTCACACTGGGCGGGTGAACGAGGGCGCGACGACCGTGGCGGAGGTGATGATCACCGCCCCCACGACCTTCGACGCCGCCATCACCGTCGGCGTCGCGCGTACGTCGCTCGCCCGGCCCAAGCAGCACCTCGTCCTGCTCGTCGACGGGGCGCACCTGGTCGGGACCCTCGCGGCCGAGGACCTGCCGGACACCGTCGGCGACGACGAGCCGGCCCGCGACCACGCCCGTCTCGAGGACCGCACCGCCCGCCCCACCGACACCGTCGCCGACCTGTGGGAGCGGCTGGACCACGCCGGGGCCCGGCGACTGGCGGTCGTCGACGACGCCGGCGACCTGCTCGGTCTGGTCTGCGTGAAGCGCTGCCGCACCGGCTTCTGCACCGTCGAGGGGATCGCGGCCTGGCGGGCCGAGCGCTCAGCCGTGCACGGCTCCTGACGCTGCCGCGACGGCAGCCTCCACCCGCTCGCGGGGCCCGGCCACGAAGACCTGCTCGGTGTTGCGCAGGTGGGAGACCTCGCCGACCCGCTGCCCGGCCGGGTTGTGGATGCCGATCTGCGCGCCGACGTACCGCTTGGAGTCGAAGGCGACCATCCGCACCTCGTCGTACCCCACCTCGCGCAGCGAGCGGACCATCTCCTCGGCACTGATCCACGACTCGTCGTTGTAGGAGACCATCAGGACCTCCGCGTCGGCGCGCTCGAGGAGGCTGCGGAAGGCGCCCGGCATGGCCGGCTTGCTGTTGAACACGCTGCGGGTGGCGGGCTCGCGGCTGTCGATCCGCTTGCACGCGACGCCGTAGTGGGCCGGGGCGTCCCAGCGGACGAGGGTCTCCCAGATGTGGTAGTTCGTGAAGTAGCGGTGCTGGTTGTACGGCGGGTCCAGGTACATCAGCCCGGTGCGCGGCAGCGTCCCGACGGTCTCCATCGCATCGCCCAGCACGGTCCGGCCCGGACCGGCGAGCAGCGCGGGCCGGCGCAGCTCCAGGTCCTGGTGGCTGCGCGGCGCCCACTGCTTGAGGTAGGCCATCTGCAGCCCGGTGGTCGAGTCCACGCGGTCCGCGGCCAGCATCAGGCTGGTGAGCAGCACCGGGAACAGCGGGTGGTCGCGCATCGTCTCGAGCTCGTCACGGATCGCGTCCACGCGGAGCCCGTTCTTGGGCTGGAAGAACCGCGACCGCTCGCAGAAGGTCGCGGTGAAGTAGCCGCGCCGCCCCGGGAGGGCCTGCAGCCGCGCGAGCTCGTCGTCCAGCTCGTCGACGTCGACGGCGTCGAGGTCGGTCGCGATGAAGCAGTCGCTCAGCACGGCCGAGTACGTCGCCACGTCGGATGCCGTCACCTGCAGCCCGCGCCGCTTCAGCTCCTGCGCCACCCGGGTCGTCCCGGTGAACAGGTCCACGGCCTCCCGGGCCCCGGTCGCCACGGCCATGTCGGCGAGCACGCCGACCAGGGTCCGCTTGGAGCCGAGGTACTTGATCACGCCCCGAGATTAGGGCGACGGCGGCGGTCCCGGAGGGAAGCTCCCCCGCCGCGGGCAACGGGAATGCAAGAGGCCCCGGTCTGCTGACCGGGGCCTCTGCTCACGTGCGCGAGGGGGGAGTTGAACCCCCACGTCCTTTCGGACACACGGACCTGAACCGTGCGCGTCTGCCTATTCCGCCACTCGCGCGTGAAGCGGGCCAAGGTTATCCCACCAGCTCCGCGCGCCCCAAACCGGCGGCCCGAGCGCGGCATCCGGGCCTCTCCGCCGGGCCACCGATACGATCGACGACGCCCGGTGTGCTGTTCCTGCCCCTCGGGCATGACCGCTGCCGAGTGCGGTACGAGTGCAGGATCTGTGCAGGAGAAGAACCAGGAGAGGAGGCCCGCGTGGGTGGACTGCAGCGTTTCGAGCAACGTCTCGAGCGGGCGATCTCCGGCGCCTTCGCCCGCACCTTCCGCTCGGCCGTGCAGCCGGTCGAGATCGCCGCTGCCCTGCAGCGCGAGCTCGACAACAAGGCCCAGGTGCTGTCGCGACAGCGCCGGCTGGTGCCGAACGCGTTCCAGGTGGATCTGTCGCCCGGCGACCTGGAGCGGATGGCGCCGTACACGACGTCGCTGTCCCAGGAGCTCGCCGACCAGCTCCAGGAGCACGCCGACAACCAGGGCTACGTGTTCCCGGGCCCGATCCGCATCGAGTTCCACGCCGACGACGAGCTCGGCACCGGCCGGTTCACCGTGCTGAGCAGGGCCGAGGCGTCGGTGGTCGGCACCATCCGGACCAACGCCCAGCCCAGCCGCGCCGTCATCGAGGTCAACGGGACCGAGCACCCGCTCGTGTCTCCCGGCATCGTGGTCGGCCGCGGCAGCGAGGCCGACATCCGCATCAACGACCCGGGCGTCAGCCGCCGGCACGCCCAGTTCCTGATCACCACCGCCGCTGGCGGTGCGCCCCAGATCGAGGTGCACGACATGGGATCCACCAACGGCATCAGGGTCGACGGCCAGAAGGTCGCCCGCGCCCAGCTCCGCGACGGCTCACGCGTCCAGGTCGGCCACACCTCGCTGGTCCTGCGGCTGCAGCAGGGAGGCACCGATGTCTGAGCTCACCCTGTTCCTGGTCCGGATCGGCTACCTGGCGATCCTGTGGATCTTCGTGCTCTCGGCGATCTCGGTCATCCGCTCCGACATGTTCGGCGCCCGGGTCCCGACCGCCGCGACCCCGGGCCGTGCGCCCCGCCCGGCCAAGCAGGCCAAGCAGCCCAAGCAGCCGAAGAAGCGCGGGACGCCCACCCACGTCACCGTCATCCAGGGCTCGAACACCGGCATCAGCGCCGACCTCGCCTCCGCCCCGGTGCTCATCGGCCGCGGCAACGACGCGGCGATCCGGCTCGACGACGACTACGTCTCGACCCGGCACGCGCGGATCGTGTCGTCGGGCGACCAGTGGTTCGTCGAGGACCTCGGGTCGACCAACGGCACCTACCTGGGCGCCCAGCGCATCACCGCGCCGACCGCCATCGGCCTCGGCTCCCAGGTCCGGATCGGGAAGACGATCTTGGAGCTGAGGAAGTAAGTGGAGCCCGCCGAGATGAGCGACCGGCTCGACGAGCCCACCCTGGTTCCCGACCCGGAGCCGGAGCACCCCGACCTCACCCTGCGCTTCCACGCGGTCTCCGACGTGGGCCGGGTCCGCAAGGACAACCAGGACAGCGGGTACGCCGGTCCGTGGCTGCTCGCCGTCTGTGACGGTGTCGGCGGCGCGGCGCGCGGCGACATCGCCTCGAGCACGGCGATCAACGAGCTGCGCAACCTGGACATCGCACCGGAGAAGGCCGAGCCGACCGCGGACCTGGTCGTGCGGATCAACGACGGCCTGCACGAGGCGCACGAGTCGATCGGCAGTCAGGTCGACCACGACCCGTCGATCAACGGCACCAGCACGACCGTCGTTCTCGCCCTCTTCGACGGCCAGCGGTTCGGGTTCGGCCATGTCGGCGACTCCCGCGCCTACCTGCTGCGCGAGGGCCGGCTCTCCCAGCTCACCACCGACCACACCTTCGTGCAGAGCCTGATCGACGAGGGCCGGATCACCGAGGAGGAGGCGCGGGTCCACCCGCACCGCAACCTGATCCTCAAGGCCCTCGACGGCATGCACGACGTCGACCCGGACCTGTTCCAGATCGAGGTCGAGCCGGGCGACCGGCTGTTCCTGTGCAGCGACGGTGCGTGCGGGGTCCTCGACAACGACCGGCTCACGACGCTGCTGGCCGAGGGCACCCCGGAGTTCGCCTCGATCGAGCTGGTGCGCGCCGCCCTCGACGCGGGCAGCTCCGACAACGTCACCTGCATCGTGGCCGACGTCGTCCCCGTCGACCCTGCCGTGCCGCCGCAGGCGCCCCAGGTGGTGGGCGCGGCCGCCGAGCTGCGCCGCCGCCTGCCGCGGGCGCTGTTCCGCGGGCACCGGTCCGGCGACACCGGCGAGCTGGAGCCCATCGACGAGGAGCTCGCGCCGATCCAGACCGGCTTCCCCAGCGCCGTGCGCGCGGACCCGGTCGACCCCGAGGCCTACCGCTACGCGCCACTGGCCCCGCGCCGCTTCGCCTGGGCGCGCCGCCTGATGCTGCTGCTCATCGCGCTCGGCCTGCTCTGGATGGCCGGCGCGGCGGCGTACTCCTGGAGCCAGAAGCAGTACTACATCGGTGAGCACGACGGGCACGTGACGATCTTCCGCGGCATCAAGGACATCCCCGGGATCAGCTCGGTCTACCTCGAGAGCGACCTGGTCGTCGACGACCTGGTGAACCCCAAGGCGGTCAAGGACGGCATCACGGCCGACGACCCGCAGAAGGCCCAGCAGATCGTGGATGACCTCCCCCTCGCCGAGACGGGGACGCCCTGATGCCGGGCTCTCCGCTGATGAGCTTCGTCCACCGCCAGCGGCGCGGTGCGGAGCTGTTCCTGCTGATCCTGGCACTCGCGGTCGGCATCGGCGCCTACGTCAGCGTCGGTCTCGGCGTCGACGGAGCCGTCCCCACCAACCTGATCGCGTACGGCGGCTGGCTGGCCGCGCTGATCATCGCCGCCCACGTGACGGTCCGCCTGGTCGCGCCGTACGCCGATCCGGTGCTGCTGCCCGTCGTGGCGGCCCTCAACGGGCTCGGCCTCGCGCTCATCCACCGCATCGACCTGGCCATCGGCACCAGCGACGCCAGCAAGCAGCTGATGTGGATGACCCTCGGCGTCGCGCTGTTCATCGCGACCCTCTACCTGGTGCGCGACCACCGCGTGCTGGGCCGCTACACCTACACCTTCGGGCTCGCGGCGATCGTGCTGCTGCTGCTCCCGATGCTGCCGGTGATCGGCAAGGAGGTGAACGGCGCCCGGATCTGGATCGGCGTCGGCGGCTTCACCCTGCAGCCCGGCGAGGTCGCCAAGGTGCTGCTGGTCCTCGCATTCGCCGGCTACCTCGTCGGCCACCGCGACGCCCTGGCCCTGGCCGGCCGCCGCGTCCTCTTCGTCGACCTGCCCCGCGGCCGCGACCTCGGCCCGATCCTGGCGATGTGGGCCGTCAGCATGTGCATCCTGGTGCTGCAGAAGGACCTCGGCTCCAGCCTGCTGTTCTTCGGCCTCTTCCTGGTGATGCTGTACGTCGCCACCGAGCGCTCCGGCTGGCTGTACGTCGGCGGCGCGATGTTCCTCGCGGGCGCGTTCTCCGCCTCCCGCCTGGTCCCGCACGTCACCGAGCGCGTCGACATCTGGCTGCACCCGTTCCAGGACGCCTCGGGCAGCGGCTACCAGCTGGTGCAGAGCCTCTACGCGTTCGCCTGGGGCGGCCTGCTCGGCCGCGGCCTGGGCCAGGGCATGATCACCCTCGGCTCGGGCGACTCGACCCACCTGCGGGTGCCCGAGGAGCACAACGACTTCATCATGGCGCTGGTCGGTGAGGAGCTCGGGCTGACCGCGGTCATCGCGGTCCTGCTGCTCTACGGCCTCATCGTGGAGCGGGCCCTGCGCGCGGCGCTGATCGCCCGCGACGGCTTCGGCAAGCTGGTCGCGACCGGTCTGGGCTGCGTGCTCGCGATCCAGGTGTTCGTCGTGATCGGCGGCGTCACCCGGCTGATCCCGCTGACCGGCCTCACCACACCGTTCATGTCGTACGGCGGGTCCTCGCTGATCGCCAACTGGGTGATCATCGCCATCCTGCTGCGGATCTCGGACCAGGCGCGGCGCCCGCTGCCGGACCTGACCGAGCCCGACGCCGACCCCGACATGGAGTCGACGCAACTGGTGAAGGTGGTGCCGGAGTGAACAAGCCGATCCGCGCCGTCTCCATCTTCTGCCTGGTGCTGTTCCTGGCGCTGATGGTCAACGTGACCTACCTGCAGTTCTTCAAGGCCGACAGCTACGACAACAAGTCCGGCAACACCCGGCCCGCCGAGGCGGCCTACAGCCGTGAGCGCGGGCTGATCCTCGCCGGCCGGCAGACGATCGCGAGGAGCAAGCCGGTCGACGACCGGTACAAGTACCTGCGCGTCTACCCCAAGCCGTTCATGTACGCCCCCGTCACCGGCTACCTGCAGCTCGGCGTGCAGACCGGCCTGGAGCGCTCGCAGAACGACATCCTCTCCGGCGAGGACCCGCGGCTGTTCGTCAACCGGCTGGTCGACATGCTGCAGGGCGACACCAACCAGGGCGGCAACGTCATCACCACGATCGACCCGAAGGCGCAGGAGGCCGCCTACAACGGCCTGCTGTCCACGGTCGGTCCGCACGGCGAGGGCGCCGTGGTCGCGATCCAGCCGAAGACGGGCAAGATCCTCGCGATGGTCTCGCTGCCGTCGTACGACCCGAACAAGCTGGCCAGCCACGACTCCGCGACCCGCACCAGCACCTTCGACAGCCTCGACAAGTCGCCGCTGAAGCCGCTGCTGAACCGGGCCACCTACCTCGCGCTGTTCCCCGGCTCGACGTTCAAGGTCGTCACGGCGGCCGCCACGATCGAGAACGGCCTGCACCACGTCGACGACCAGGTCCCGTCCGGCAGCGGCTACCAGCTGCCCGGCACGCACGGCTCCGGGAACGTCGTCGGCAACGAGATCGTCGCGCCGTGCAGCCCGCAGATCATCTCCTTCTCGACCGCGATGGAGAACTCCTGCAACACCGCGTTCGCGCGGATGGCGGTGGCCCTCGGCCCGGCCAAGCTGCGCGCGCAGGCCGAGGCGTTCGGGTTCAACAGCGTCCCGCTGACCGACTACTCCCCGGTGCTCCCCTCGACCTTCCCCAAGAGCGTGACCGACCCCGGGGCCAAGGACTCGCGCGAGCTCAACTCCGCCGAGACCGCGCGCTCCGGCTTCGGTCAGTTCGAGGTCCAGGCGACGCCGCTGCAGATGGCGATGGTGGCCGCGGGCATCGGCAACCACGGCAAGGTCATGCGGCCCTACCTGGTCGACCGGATCCAGACCGCCGACTACCAGACGCTCGACGTCACGCCCACCGACGTCCTCGGCCAGGCGGTGTCCCAGCAGACCGCCGACGAGGTCACCGAGCTGATGGTCGACACCGTGAAGTACGGCACCGCCTCCCCCGCGGCGATCCCGGGCGTGGAGGTGGCCGGCAAGACGGGCACCGCCCAGACCGGCACCGACGCCCCGCCGTACGCCTGGTTCGTGTCGTTCGCCCCCTCCACCGACGCCCAGGTGGCGGTCGCGGTGATGATCCAGCACATCCCGGGTAAGACCAGCGATGAGATCGCCGGCGGCAGGCTCGGCGGTCCGATCGCGAAGGCCGTCATGGAAGCGGTGATGAACAAGTGAGCGAGCAGTACGCCGACATGGCGCACCGCTACCGCCTCGACGAGCGGATCGCGACCGGCGGGATGGGCGTGGTGTGGAAGGCCACCGACACCCGGCTCGGCCGGACGGTGGCCGTCAAGGTCCTCAAGCACGAGTACGCCGACGACGAGATGTTCCGCGCGCGCTTCGACACCGAGGCGCGGCACGCCGCGTCCCTGCACCACCCCGGCATCTGCGGGGTCTACGACTACAGCACCGACGCCCCGGCGGGCGGGGCGCCGTACCTGGTGATGGAGTACGTCGACGGCCAGCCGCTCTCGGCCCTGCTCGCGCAGGGCAAGGAGGCCGGTCGCACCATGGATCCAGAGATCGTGCGGGACCTGATGACCCAGACCGCGGCGGCGCTCGCCGTCGCCCACCAGGCCGGCATCGTGCACCGCGACGTCAAGCCCGCCAACCTGATCATCACCCCCGACCGCAGGGTCAAGGTGACCGACTTCGGCATCGCCCGTGCCGGCGACGCGACCGCGATCACCCGCACCGGCGCGGTGATGGGCACCCCGCAGTACCTCTCCCCCGAGCAGGCCCGCGGCGACGCCGCCACCTTCTCCTCCGACGTCTACTCGCTCGGCTGCGTGGCCTACGAGTGCCTGACCGGCAACCGGCCGTTCGAGGCCGAGACGCCGGTCGCCACCCTGCTCGCCCACCTGCAGCAGCCGGTGCCGCAGCTGCCGCCGAGCGTGCCGGGAGACCTCGCCAAGGTCGTCACCCGGGCCATGGCCAAGGACCCCGCGCAGCGGTTCGCCGACGGTGCCGCCCTGGCCGCGGCCCTGCGCAACCCCGACGCCGTCGCGCCGCTGCCGGCGGCCGCGGCCCAGCCCTCGCCGGATCCCGCGACCGCGGTGCTCCCCCGGACCTCCGCGACCCCCGCGGTGGCCCCGATCCCGCGGCTGGACACCGCGGCGGCGTACGCCGGCAGGGAGGAGGAGCGCCGTGACCGCGGTCCGTGGCTCGCACTCGGCCTGGTGGCCGCCTTCGTCCTGATCGCCCTGCTCCTCGCCTACCTGCTGCTGCACGGCAACGGCGGCGGTACGCCGACGACGGACCGGACCACGCCGGCGACCCACGCCACGACGCGGTCGAGCACCCCCACGACCCCCACCTCGTCGGCCACGACCACCGAAGTCATCCAGCTCAACGCCGCCGACTACGTCGGCCGCGACTTCCACGTCGTCGACACCGAGCTCAGCTCCCAGGGGCTCAACGTGCAGCTGCAGCCGCAGCCGAACGACGGCACCCACACCGCCGGCATCGTCACGCAGATCAGCCCGTCCGGCGCCGTCACCGAGGGCCAGATCATCACCGTCTCCTACTGGGACAACCCGCCGACCAGCTCGGCCCCCACCACGCCGACGACGGCGCCGACCACGCCCACGACGGCGGCCACCGGCGGCTCGGCCTCGGCGCTCGACGCACCCCCGCTCCTCGACCAGAAGCCGGAGGGCCCGGGCCAATGACCACGGGACGCACCGACCAGCCCGGCCACGGCGGGCAGCGCACGCTCATCGGCGACCGCTACGAGCTCGGCGAGCTGCTGGGCCGCGGCGGCATGGCCGAGGTCCGCAAGGGCACCGACACCCGGCTCGGCCGGGTCGTCGCGATCAAGCGGCTGCGCACCGACCTGGCCAGCGACCCCACGTTCCAGGCGCGGTTCCGCCGCGAGGCCCAGTCCTCGGCCTCGCTGAACCACCCGGCCATCGTCGCGGTCTACGACACCGGCGAGGAGCCGACCGCCGACGGCGCCCTGCAGCCATACATCGTGATGGAGCACGTCGCCGGCCGCACCCTGCGCGACATCCTGCGCGAGGGGCGCAAGATCCTGCCCGAGCGGGCCCTGGAGATCACCTCGGGCGTGCTCAGCGCGCTGGACTACAGCCACCGCGCCGGCATCATCCACCGCGACATCAAGCCGGGCAACGTGATGCTCACGCCCGGCGGCGACATCAAGGTGATGGACTTCGGCATCGCCCGCGCGATCAGCGACGCGGCGTCCTCGATGACCCAGACCGCGGCGGTCGTCGGCACCGCGCAGTACCTCTCCCCCGAGCAGGCCCGCGGCGAGACCGTCGACTCCCGCTCCGACGTCTACTCCGCCGGCTGCCTGCTCTACGAGCTGCTCACCGGCCGCCCGCCGTTCGTCGGCGACTCCCCGGTGGCGGTGGCCTACCAGCACGTCCGCGAGCCGGCGACCCCGCCGTCGCACTTCGACGCCGACCTCACCCCCGAGATCGACACCATCGTGATGAAGGCGCTCGCCAAGCGGGTCGAGGACCGCTACCAGTCGGCCGCGGCCATGCGCACCGACATCGAGCGCTACCTCGCGGGCCGGCCGGTGCAGGCCGTCGTACCCGTCCCGGCGGTGGAGAGCACCGCGACCCGGTTGACCACGGCGACGTCGGTGACGTCGGCGGCGGCCGGGGTCGGCGAGACCTCCGTGCGCGGCACCCCCGTACCGCCGCAGCGGCCGCAGAAGTCGGGCAAGCTGCCGCTGATCCTGGTGCTGCTGCTGCTCCTGGCCCTCATCCTGATCACGGCGTTCGTGGTGTGGCCGAAGCTGTTCCCCTCCGGTCCGACCGACGTGAAGATGCCGAACGTGGTCGGCATGAGCCAGCAGGGCGCGCGCGACGCGATCGTCCAGGCGGGGTTCGCCGCCACGGGCATCGACGACACCCAGCAGGTCTGCTCCGACAAGTACCCCGTCGAGGGCACCATCGTGCAGCAGGACCCGGCGCAGGACGCGTACGTCCCCACCGACTCCAGCATCGTGCTCAAGCAGTCGCGGGGCGCGTGCTCGTTCACCATCGACGACGTCCGGCAGGACCCGCGGAAGCTGGCGATCAACACCCTGATCGGCCAGGGCGTGCCGCGGCAGAACATCAAGGTCAAGCCCGACCCGTGCACCTCGGACCAGCCGAAGGGCACCGTCGTCAGCCAGATCCCGGCCCCCGGCACCTCGATCACGAAGGACGACACGGTGACGCTGTGCCTGTCCGCGGGCCCGAACACGGTCCCGAACGTGATCGGCCTGCAGGAGGACAAGGCGACCAAGATGCTCATCGCCGCGGGCTTCAACCCGATCGTCCGCGACTACACCGGGACCACCACCAAGCCCAAGGGCACCGTGGTCGACCAGTCGCCCAGCGGCGGCAAGGGCCACACCGCCACCCAGCACTCCAACGTCTACATCTACGTCTCGACCTACGTCCCTCCGCCGGACGCCGACGGGGACGGTCTCTCGGACGCGCAGGAGGCGCAGTACGGAACCGACCCGAACAAGGCCGACACCGACGGCGACGGACTCAGCGACGGCGACGAGGTGAACAAGTACCACACCGACCCGCTGGTCGCCGACTCCGACGGTGACACCTTCTCCGACGGCGACGAGGTCAAGGCCGGCAGCGACCCGAACGACGCGACGAGCACCCCGCTGACGGTCGGGACCACCGGCCACTGACCCCGGCCCTCGCCGGGCTACTGGCTCGACAGCACCTTCGCGTAGTGCATGTCGATGAGCCCGTCGTACGCCGGTGCGGTGACCCGGTCCTCGAGCTGCAGGTCCCACCCGACGTCGATCGTCGGGTTGGCCGCGTCCGCGCGAAAGCCGGACACCAGCGCGTCGCCGTCGATCGCGGCCAGCAATCGGGTCGGGTCGCCGACCGCCTGGATCACGTAGGGCTGCGGGTAGGGCACGCCCTGGAGCTGGACGGCGTTGCCCTCGCACTTGATGCCGGTGGTCGACACGACCCGCTGGCCGGCGATCGTCACCGCGGTCGCGCCGCCGCTCCACAGCGCGTTGACCACGGCCTGGATGTCCTGCTGGTGCACGACCAGCCGGTTGAGGTTGAGATCGGGGTCGTCGGCGCTGACCGCCGCGTCGAGGACCTCGGTGGGCGCGTCGGAGAGCGTGATCGACAGCCCGCGGCCACTGCGTGCCACCAGACCGGCCGGGTCCTCGAGCCGGGCGATCTTGCGCTGCGCGGCGTCCACCCGGTGCCCGGACACGTCCTTGGTGAGGGCGTCGACCTCGGCGGCGAGCTGGTGGCGGCGTACCTCGAGGGCCTGGTACTCCTTGGCCTCCGCGTTCACCACGCTGGCCAGGTCGGAGTAGCGGCCCGGTCGCAGGTCGGTCCCATCGCTGTCGACCGCCGAGGTCGCGAACAGCGCTCCGGACAGGATGACCACCAGCGGCGTACCGACCCTCCAGGCCCGGCCGCGGCCGGTCGTGTGGGCACCCGTCATACTGACTAGGTTAGGTCGCCGCGACCAGTACCCTGCGACCAGATCCCCGACACAGGAGCACCGACGTGGCCAAGCAGTCCCGCCTGCCGAAGTTGAGCAAGGGTCCCAACCCCTTCGCCGACCCCGACCGCGGGCCCGTCCTGACCGTCCGCTTCATCATCGCGCTGGCGCTGATCCTGATCGGCATCGCGTGGGTCGTCTACACCTACTGGGGTGTGCGGCCGAGCGACGGCTGGGGCGCGCTCGACCTCAAGACCGGCAAGCCGGTCAACCCCGGTGGCCCGTCCTTCATGGGCGACCTGGAGAACTGGAACTACCTGATCGGCTTCGGGCTGTTCTTCGCCGGACTGGTCGTCTCCGCCCACCCGAAGACCCCGCTGGGCCGGGGCCGCGGCGTCGTCGTCGGCATGCTCGGCTGCTTCCTGATCGGCCTGGTCTGGATCTGCTGCTACTACATCTTCCTCACCGGCAACCAGCCGAAGGACGTGCCGATCTTCAACGACCTCGCGCAGAAGAACCTTTTCGTCGGCATCGCCTTCATGGCCGTCGGCTTCACCTTCGCCACCCGCTGGGAATGACAGTCACCCGTGGTTGAGTAACCGCGAGCGCCAGCGAGCGGCGTATCGAAACCAACGCCGAGAGGGCGACCACCCGTGTGGGTGGTCGCCCTCTTCGTTGTCCCCAGCCATTTCCACAGCTGTGGATGAGTTACATCGGTGTGATTCCTCCACATCGGTGGAGAACCCTGTGGATGAATCAGCTGAGCGCGCTCATTCGGAGCACCGCTGCAACCAGGAGCAGCGCGGCGAGGCTGGTCAGTCCAGCGCCCTGGATCAGCGTTCGCCGCTCCCGGGGCGCGTAGGCGAGGACCGCCATCGCGAGCCCGCCCGCCACGAAGCCGCCGAGATGTCCCTGCCACGACACGTGCGATTGGAAGCTCAGCACGACGTTGATGCCCAGCAGCAGCCACAGCGAGCTGATGTCCTCGCCCGACTTCCGGCCACCGACGATCAACGCCGCCATCATGCCGAACACCGCTCCGGATGCGCCGACCACCGATGCCGACGTCTGGTCGAGCCAGAGCACGCAGACCGACCCGGACAGAGCGGAGATCAGGTAGACGGCGATGAAACGTGCCGCGCCAAGCTTGCGCTCCAGCATCGGCCCCAGGATCAGGAGGGCGTACATGTTGAACGCGATGTGAAGGATGTCGACGTGGGTGAAGGCGCTGGTGATCAGCTGCCAGGGCGCGTCGTGCACGCCCACGATCCACTGCCCGGCCGGCGACTGTCGACAGGTTTGCTCGCTCGGCGCCCAGAAACCGGCGTTCGCGCAGAAGCCGTTGCGGATCAGGGCGAAGTGCTCGTAGAGCTTGCTGCCGTAGCCTCCCGTGGCCTGGATGACCAGCCACACCACGGCGTTGATGCCGATCAGCACCATCGTGACCGCGCCGGGCTTGTCGGGCACCAGGCCGCCGTACGCCGTACGCCCGCTGCGGGTGCTCTTGTGGCCCTCGCTCACGCAGCTCGGGCACTGGTAGCCGACCGCCGCGTCGCGCATGCAGTCCGGGCAGATCGGCCGGTCGCAGCGCTGGCAGCGGATGTAGGTCTCACGGCCGGGGTGCCGGTAGCAGGTGGGCACCCCGGCCGGGTCGTTCATCGGAGATCGAGCCTGTCGGGATCAGTCGGTGATCTCGACGGAGTCGATGACGACGTCCTCGACCGGGCGGTCGCCGCGGGCCGTCGGGACCTTGCCGATCGCGTCGACGACGTCGCGCGAGGCCTGGTCGGCGACCTCGCCGAAGATGGTGTGCTTGAAGTTCAGCCACGTCGTCGGCGCGACGGTGATGAAGAACTGCGAGCCGTTGGTGCCCGGGCCGGCGTTGGCCATCGCGAGCAGGTAGGGCTTGTCGAAGGTGAGCTCGGGGTGCGGCTCGTCCTTGAACTGGTAGCCCGGGCCGCCGGTGCCGGTGCCCTGCGGGCAGCCGCCCTGGAGCATGAAGCCGTCGATGACGCGGTGGAAGATCAGCCCGTCGTAGAAGGGCTCGCCCGGCGCCTTGGCCGAGTTCGCCTTCTCGCCCTTGGCGAGACCGACGAAGTTCGCCACCGTCTCCGGCGCGTGGTTCGGGAACAGGTTGATCGTGATGTCGCCCTTGTTCGTGTGCAGGATCGCCTGCGGCTCAGCCATGTCGAGTGGTCCTCACGTGCGTCTGGTGTGACCCGGATCCGGGTTGGATCGATCCTACGGTGGCCCGGGTTGGGCCGGCGTGATGGGATAAGGCCGTACGACGACTTCGCGGCCGGCCCCACTCGGGGGCGCCGGCCACCTTTGGAAAGGACGTCCGGATGTTGAAGAAGCTGCTGTTCCTCGCCGTGCTCGGTGGGATCGCTGCGGCCGTGGCCAAGAAGCTGCAGGCCGGATCGACCGCCGCGGACGGAGGTGGGTGGCAGTCGTCCTACGACCCGGCGCCGGCTCCCGCCGCGCCCGCCTCCCCGCCGCAGGACACCGACGCCAAGGCGGCCGCCGAGCTGCCCGACGACGTCCCGCCGCCGCCGGTCGACATCCCCCCGGCCCGGACCGAGGTCGACCCGCTGACCGACCCCCTTCCGGAGGACGAGGCCTGATCCGGGCCTGAACGGTGCCTCTCGGCCCCACGCTCGCGTGGGGCCGGGTGAGACCGGTCAGTCGGATCAGCCTGGATCAGGCAGCCGCTGCGGCGAACAGCTCGGGGTTCTCGGCCTTGTAGCGCTGCGTCACCTTGTGCTCCACGACGAACATCAGGCCCGGGATCACCCCGGCCACGATGACCGTCGCGATGTAGCCCAGCGACCAGCCGGCCTTGCGCGTGAACGGCACGGCCACCACCAGGTAGGCCATGTAGAAGTAGCCGTGGATCATCCACAGCCACCACAGGTCCGGCACGCCGTCGTCGACCTTGTGCGCGACGTAGTCGATGGTTGCGAGCAGGAGGAAGACGCCGACCGTGATCGCGAGGATCCGGTAGGCGGGGAAGAGCTTCGTCACGACCCTGAGGCTACGGGGTCCTCGGTCACCGGCTCCCCCTCGGCGTCCTCGGCACCCGGCTCGGCCGTGGCCTCGCGCACATGCCGGACCCAGATGTAGATCGCGAAGCCGGCGAAGAACCACCACTCGAAGGCGTAGAGCACGTTCCGCAGGGCCGTCGACGCCCCCACCGACGGCAGCTGGCTGAGCGTGGCCGCCTCGAGGCCGGAGTCGGGGTGCTTGGAGACCACGTAGCCGCCGTACAGGTCCTGGTGGACGCGCTGGGCGATGGACGAGGTCTGCAGCTGGGGCAGGATCGCGTCCTTCGGATCGGGGTCCGGGGCGTCCGCGCCCTCCGGCGGCTGCAGCCAGCCGGTGACCTCCGCGGTCGCCTCCGGCGGAGCCGGTACGTCGGACGGGCGGGTCCCCGCCGGCACCCACCCCCGCACGATCGGCACGGCCGGCGCGTCCGCACCGCCGTTGGTGAGCGGCGTGACCACCCACAGGCCCTCGCGGCCGCGATCGTCACGCCGGTCCTCGACCAGCACGGTCGCCGCGGTGAGCCAGGTCCCCTTCACGTCGACCGGCTGCCCGACGGCATCGCCCCCGAACGGCGCGTCGTGGGTCAGCACCTGGTCGATCGGCACCGGTACGGCGTTGGTGAGGTCGCGCTGCTCCGCCACCCGGTGCGCGTGCCACACGTCGTACTGCCAGTAGCCCAGGCCGCCGGCGGCCGCCACGACGACCAGCATCAGCAGGTGGGCGCCCCACAGCCTCGGACTCCACCACCTGACCACGGGTCCAGGGTAGGCGGGACGACCTCAGGCGAGCGCGGCGGCCAGCTCCGAGGCGGTGGCGACGATGCCCGTGGCTCCCGCGTCCTCGAGCTCGCCCGGCAGCGCGTAGCCCCAGCGCACCCCGACGCAGCCGATGCCGTGCGTGCGCGCGCCGTGCACGTCGTGCTGCCGGTCGCCCACCATGGCAACGGTGGCGGGGTCGGGCCGGCCGAACCGCTCGAGGACCCGGTCGATGACGAGCGCCTTGGTGCCGAGCGAGCCGTCCAGCTCGTCGCCGCCGATGGTCGCGAACAGCCCGGCCAGGCCGTGGTGCTCCACGATCGCCCGGACATGGACCTCGGGCTTGCTCGAGGCGACCGCGAGGACCACGCCGGCGTCGGCCAGCTGCGCCAGCAGGTCGGCCATCCCGTCGTACAGCGGCGCATCGAGCATCGTCGTCGTGTAGCGCTCGCGGTAGGTGGCGATGACCGGCAGCACCAGCTCCTCGCCGACCAGCGGCGGCAGCGACTCGTAGAACGGCGGCCCGAGCAGCGCCCGAGCCGCGGCCGGGGCGAGCGGCGGGATGCCGTGCACCTCCAGCGCGTGGGCCAGCGAGCCGAGGATCGGCCCCGCCGAGTCGGTGAGGGTGCCGTCCAGGTCGAAGAGGACGTACGTCGGTCGCACCCCTGGATCCTCCCATCGTGGGAGGATCGGCCCGTGCCGATCCACCACCTGAATTGCGGGACGATGAACCCGCCCATCGCGCCGCCGATGGTGGCCCACGTGTTCCTCGTCGAGCGGGCCGAGGGACTCCTCCTGGTCGACACCGGTTTCGGGACCGGCGACATCGCGAACCCCCAGCGCCTCGGCGCCCCGTTCCGGATGGCCACCCGTGCCGTCCTGGACACCGCCGAGACGGCGCTCGCGCAGGTGCAGCGGCTCGGGCACCGGCCCGAGGACGTCACCGACATCGCCGTCACCCACCTCGACCTCGACCACGCCGGCGGCCTGGGCGACTTCCCGAACGCACGGGTGCACCTGCACGCGAGCGAGCTGGCGGCCGCCCGCAACCCCAGCGCCCGCGAGAAGGCGCGCTACATCAAGGCCCAGTGGGCGCACGGCCCGCAGTGGGTCGAGCACCGCGAGGGTGGCGACGACTGGTTCGGGTTCGCCTCGACGAGCGTCCTCGGCGACGACGTGGTGCTGATCCCGCTGCACGGCCACACCCGCGGCCACAGCGGGATCGCCGTACGCCGCGACGACGGGTCGTGGCTGCTGCACGCCGGCGACGCGTTCTTCAACATCCACCAGATGGATCCGAAGCCGTCGTGCCCGGCCTCGCTCACCGCCTTCCAGCGGCTGCTGGCGATGGACAACGCCGCGCGGGTGGCCAACGTCGAACGGCTGCACGAGCTGGCCAACGGGCATCCCGAGATGACCGTGGTGTGCGCCCACGACAAGGCGATGTACGACGCCCTCGCCGGCTGAGCCGCGGCCCGCGACTACTGCGAGCAGATCGCGAACGGCAGCTTCTGCTGCTCGGTGAGCCGGACGGCGAGCGCCGGACGGGTCACCTCGTAGCCCAGCCGTCCTGTCGACGGGTCGGCCACCCCGCGCGCGAACCCGACGCCGAAGTCAGGCTGCACTGCCGGCAGCACGCCCGCGAGCCGCAGTCGGACGAACAGGTCGGTGCGCTCCGCGCCGAGTGTCGCCGTGGCGAGGTCGCCTCCGAAGGCGATGGCGAAGCCGTCCAGCGGGTCGAGCTCGCCCACCATCTGCTTCGGGCCGGTGGCGAGCTTCGCGGTCGTGCCCTGGCCGAAGACGCCGTCGAGCGCCAGGCACCCGCGTGCGACGTACGTCGCGTCAGCGGGCCGCCCCACCAGCGCGACCAGCGCGGGGTCGTGGCCCCAGGACTCGGCACCGGACGGCGGCGTCGCGGAGGTGACCAGGTGGTCGGCCTGGTCGACGACGGCACCCTTGAGCACGCCGACCCCGGCCTGCACGGCCCGCGCCACCTGCGCCATCGACAGGCTCTCCCGGAACGACATGACCCAGCCGCTCTGCCCGCCGCCGGAGTAGGTCGCCTCCCACACCACGTCGTCGGCCCCGAAGCCGAAGCGACGGCGCAGCTCGGCGTCGACGGGATGCAGCAGCCCGGGCGAGAGCGCCGCAGTGGTGGGCAGCTCGCGCCAGAACCGCGCGCGGTCGGCGGCCGGCGAGCGGCCGGTCAGCTCGCCGAGGCCCAGGGTCAGTCGCACCTGGGAGAAGTCGGTCAGCTCCAGGCGCGTGGCCGCCGCCGGGACCAGGGGCATCACCGCGGAGGAGGGGTCCAGCGTCGCGTCGTACGACTCGATGACGGTGTCGGTGTTGGGCTCGGCCTGGTAGACCGGCGGGTGGGTCGTGCACGCGCTCAGCAGGCATGCAGCGAGCAACCCCGCTCCCAGCCCCGCGACCCTCACCCCGCAGATCTTGCCATGACAGTTTGACCTGGCCCCGTCCTGGAGAAGAGTTTCGATGTCGGCGGGATCCGCGAGGCGCATCCCGGACCTCGGGCGGAGAAGGAGAGATCATGGGCAGCAACGGCGCAGTCGGCATGGATGTGACCGGCCTGCACTCCGCAGGCACCACCATGGCCGGACGCAGCGGCACCGCGCAGGTGCACGCCACCGGCGTGAAGAACAGCGTGCACGAAGCAGCGGGGATCGCGGGCCACCCCTTGGTGAAGTCCGCCCTCAACACGCTCCTCGACGACCACATCCTCGACCCGTCGGGCAAGCTGCCGGCCCTGATCAGCGGGGGCGGCGAGCACGTCGCCAACCTGGCGGCCACGGGTCGCAACTCCGACGAGGAGGGCGCACGGGACGTGAAGGCGCACGTCGACGCGACCGAGGCGCACGCCACCACCCTGAACCGCAGCATCAACAACCCGGGCTGACGCCCAGCAGCACGCTATCGATCTCGGGAGACGACCATGGGCAACCCCTTCGACGACTTCAAGGACCTGTACGGCAGCACGCCGAAGGCGATCATCGATGCCGCCCACACGCCGGGCGTGCACGCCGAGCAGCTCCGGCAGCTCGGCACCGACCTGCTGCAGGACTCCCACAAGAGCGACGCCGCCACGATCGGCGACCTGAAGCAGATCAGCGGGGTCGGCAAGGACGCCGCCGGGCACGCGCAGAAGCTGGCGGCCTCCGGTCAGCTCGCGTCCGGCTGCCTGCTGAAGTTCGGCAACGACGGCACCACCTTCGACACCAAGGTGGCGGCGCTCAACTCCCAGGTCCTCAACGCGGCCTACGCCGACCAGCACGACCCGGACGTCAAGTCCGGCAAGGTCAAGATCAACGTCGGGCAGCTGCGCGCGGCCAAGGCCGCGGAGCTGCGTCCGACCTACAACGGCTACGTGACCACCCTCGATCACCAGGCCGATGCCGTGGCCGGGATCCTCAAGGCGGGCCCGGACAACCTGGACAACATCAAGAGGCTGATCCGCGAGGGGTTCATCCCCCTCACCGCGGCGAGCGACTGGCCGGGACTGAAGCTGACGGCGGAC
Source organism: Nocardioides ultimimeridianus (assembly GCF_054777895.1). Taxonomy (NCBI): domain Bacteria; kingdom Bacillati; phylum Actinomycetota; class Actinomycetes; order Propionibacteriales; family Nocardioidaceae; genus Nocardioides; species Nocardioides ultimimeridianus. The sequence goes on from NZ_BAAHAB010000002.1 coordinate 103,405, forward strand.
GACCGGCAGGCCTACTACAAGGCCATGTTCAGCCGGATGACCACCGAGGAGCAGATCGCCTGGGTCAACCAGAACAAGGACAAGCTGCCGCCCGACGCGGCGGGGGGCCTGAGCCCGGAGGTGCAGCAGCACTTCGCCGACGAGATCGCCGCCGCGATCAAGGCGCCCGGGATCGTCGACGCCGACACCCTCAAGATGATGCAGTTCTTCCAGAGCCAGCAGGCCTACGCCCACGAGCTCTACACGAAGGTCTCGCCCGAGGACATCGCGGCCGAGATCAAGGACATCAACGGCGAGGTCTACCCCAACGGCTACCAGTCCGACCACGCCGACGACAAGAAGGAGCAGTTCTACCGCGACTTCCTGACCGCGGCCGGGATCAGCCTGGCGACGTACACCAAGGGCACCGGCCAGTACGCGCCGCCGAGCAACATCGTCGACACCTACTACAAGGCGCTCACCTCGGACAAGGACGGCCAGAGCGCCGCCCTGTCGCTGCTCATCCGGGCCGGCGGCCAGGCGACGTCGTACGACGACCACTTCCTCTCCGACCTCACCGGCCGGGTCTACGACTTCGAGCGCAAGAGCGACTCCCCGGTCTGGGGCCCCCGCGACGACGACCTCACCGTCAACCCCTTCCTGACCAACAACGACCACTACGGCTACGCCAGCGACACCCTCGCCAACCTGCTCGGCTCGATGGAGCACTCGCCCAAGGCGGCGCAGGAGTTCTTCAACGCCGGCTACCCCGACGGCGACACCTCCAAGGAGAACGACCGCCTCCACTACCTGCTGACCGAGCGCACGTTCGCCGCGACGCCCGACCACACCGGTCCGGCGTTCAGCGACGAGGGCAGGGGCCTGGGTGCCGCCCTGGAGGCGGCCGCGGTGGGCACCAAGTCCACCGACCCGAACTGGAGCGCCGACTTCACCAGCGACGTGTTCAACACGATCGCCGACAAGTCCGGCACCGGCGACGACCACTTCCTGGGCATCGACGTCCCGGACGACAAGTGGCACATCTGGTCCGGGATGTCGCACAACCTGGGCGACATCGCGGCCAGCTACAGCAACGACGTCTACGACCTCATCGACGGTGCGCCGAAGGGCGGCCCGGGTCACCTCGACGTCTCCCTGGACAACTTCGACAAGCTGCTCGGCGAGATCGGCCGTGGCGGCGACAAGTCCGGGGTCGAGACGTTGAGCGCGGCCGTCATGATCGAGGGCAACCACCGCATCGACGACGCCATCACCCAGTGGAAGCACGACCACCCGGGCCAGCCCGTGACCATGGACTCGCTGGCGAGCAGCGGCCTCGGCCTGGCGCTCCAGGGACGCGGCGACACGACCGGCACCGTGCTCGGCCACATCCTCAACAAGTCGGTACTGGTCGACGTCGACGACGACAAGATCGCGGAGACCCGAGCGGCGTACGTCTCGAAGGCGATCGACATCGCCGGCGGCTTCATCCCGGGCGCGGACACGGTGCTCGGTGAGGGCAAGAGCGAGCTGGTGAAGTCGGCGTACGACATCACCAAGGACCAGGGCCTCGACATCCTCAAGGAGCACGTCGGGGAGGCGCCGGAGGCGACCTCGGACGAGTACATCAAGCAGAACCGCGACACCACCGAGCGCGGCCTCGAGTACAACGTGCTCAACCAGCTCATCGCCAACGGCTACCTGGGCGACCAGCACCCGGGCGACCACCACGCGGGCGTCAGCCACACCCCGGCGATCCCGGACTCGCTGCTCGTGGACGGACCGAACGGCACGAAGGTCGTCAACCCGGACCTGTACGACGCCGACGGGACCGAGAAGATCGGCAAGGACGGGCAGTACACCCCGGCCCAGATCCAGCAGATGCGCGACGACTGGAACACCTGGATGAACAGCCAGGCGCAGAACATCGCGCACGGCGTTTCGAGCCAGGCCCAGGACGGCTTCGACCGGGCGGTGAACAACGGCTGATGCCCCATCCCATCCGCGCCACCCTCGTCGCCGCGTCGCTCGCGGCCGTCCTGACGACCGCGACTGCCTGCGGCAGCACGCCCTCGCCCACGCCCTCGACCGAAAGCAGCAGCCCCATGTCCTCCAACGACCTCGTGTGCGGTCTGGTCAGCACCGATCTGGTACGCCGACTGGTGGGCGACCACGCGATCGGCACCCGCGGCAGGGGCATCACCCCGCGGTCCCAGCGGGCCCTGGAGCCGTCCACCTGCGACATCCTCGACGCCGACCGCACGGTCACCCTGCTCACCGTCAGCGTCGGCGAGGTCGCCGACCCGGCCCACTGGCGCCGGACGCTCGCGACGGAGGAGAAGGACGCCGGCAAGGCGTGCACCAGCTACACCGGGGACCCGGGCGACGGCTACGGCTGCACCTACGACAGCGGCGTGCGGGTCGACGGTGCGGGCGTGAACGTCCTGCGTGGCGACCGCCTGATCCGCGTCACCATCATGCAGTGGGTCGACGCCACCCCCGCGCAGCGCCTGGCCCTCGCCGAGGACATCGCCCGTGACGTCGACAAGAACGTGACGGCGTACGACGCCGGCCAGGGCTGACGCTCGCGGAGGATCAGTTCGAGGAGTAGTGGCAGAACCTCTTCAGGACGGCGTACGCCACCTGTGACCGCTTGACCGCCTTGTCCAGCCGTTTCTGGCTGTGGCCCGCGATCGCGCGCGACACCTGGGCGAATGCCTTCGCCGTGTCCGCCACGGCTCGGCGGAGCGGATAGTCGGCAGGCATCGCCTGCTGGTTCATGTACGACGTCTCGGTCGCCAGCCGCGTGGCGATGGCATCGTCGAAGGGGTGCTTCGTCGGCGACCAGCCCGACGTGTCAGCGGCGATGTGCGACAGGATCGCCTGCACGTTGGCGCACGGTCTGATGTCCGCGTCGGGGATCGCGTGCTGCGCGGAGGCAGTGGCCGGCGGGGATCCGGGCGGCGACGCGGCGGCGCCGGGCGGACGGGCGGACGACCCACCGGTGCCGCACGACGAGACGAGCGCAGCCGTCAGCACCAGGGCCGGGACGAGACCCCTGCGCGAATGACCCTCGTGGAACGAACAACCCCTTGCCGTCACGCGCACCACCCTGCGCCGGCGAGGTTGGAGAAACCTTGGACCCGGAGGATCGAGTGGAGCCTAGGGGACTCGAACCCCTAACCCCCTGCTTGCAAAGCAGGTGCGCTACCAATTGCGCCAAGGCCCCGGAGGGAGGTGCTCAGGGGAGCTGGTCGGTGGCCTCGGCCCAGAGGGCCTTCTCCGCCTTGCTCTCCTGGAGCTTCTTGCGGGCGAACACCGCGCCGGCCGCGGCCAGCACCGCGAGCGTGACCTTCTTGACCATTGCGTGCCTCCTGCTGTTGAAAAGCCCCGGCCGCAGTGACTGCGTCCAGGGCTTGTCCCGTGGGCCTAAGAGGACTTGAACCTCTGACCCCCACATTATCAGTGTGGTGCTCTAACCGTCTGAGCTATAGGCCCGGGTGGCTTGGGGTTCAGGGTGGAAGCCCCGTCCGCCCAAGCCGAGAGTGAAGATTACCGGACCCGGCGTCGTACGCCGAAATCGGGCTGTCCTCAGGCTCAGGCCTGGTCCTCGGCGAGGGTGACCTCGATGCCGCCGACGAGCGCGGCAGCCATGTTGTAGAGGAACGCGCCGAGCGTCGCGGCCGCGGTCAGCAGCACCACGTCGAGGGCCGCCACCAGGACCGTGAAGCCGAGCACCCGGCCGGTGCCGAGGTAGTCCTGGACCTGGAAGCTGGTCGAGTCGCCGCCCTGCAGGCCGGTGTCGACGGTGCTGTTGATGGAGTCCCAGACGCCGGCTGCTCCGAGGACCTCCCAGACCATCGCCACCGCCACGACCGTGGTGACGGCGAAGGCGATGGAGAGCAGGAAGGAGGTCTTCATGACCGTCCACGGATCGATCCGAGTGAGCCGCAGACGGGCCCGTCGGGGCGCCCGCGCCGCGGCGGAGGTCGGAGCGCCGGCCGGCGGGGTGATGCCGGGCAGGGACCCCGCGCCCGCGGGCCGGATCGCGGTGTCCTCGACGCGCTCGGTCATCAGTCTCCATCCTCCACAGAGTCACTGTCGGTGGCGCCGTCGGGGGTCACGGCTCCCTCGATTGTGTCATCCGACACCAGTTCCGACGATTCAACCGACTCGGCGGGGGCCGGGGCGGCCGCCTCGGAGTCGCCCGTGGCGCCGTCCTCCGCGCCGTCCTCGTCATCGATCTTGGCCTCGACCGAGCGGGCGACGACAGCGACGCTGTCGCCCTTCTTCAGGTTGACGAAGTTGACGCCCTGGGTGTTGCGCCCGGTCGGCTTGACCTCGTCGACCTTGCTCCGCACGACCTGGCCGCTGGAGGTGATCGACAGGACCTCGTCGGACTCGACGACGATGAAGCCGCCGACCAGCGCGCCGCGATCCTCGTTCTCGAGCTGCATGGCCTTGATGCCCATGCCGCTGCGGGACTGGATGCGGTACTCGGAGATGCGGGTGCGCTTGGCCTTGCCCTGGTCGGTGATCGTGAAGACGTACTGGACGTTCTCGTTGGTCCCCTCCACTGCTGCTTCCGAGGCCTTGATGACCGACATCGACAGCACGGAGTCGTCGGCGATCTTGAACTTCATGCCGGTGACACCGGAGGTCGCGCGACCCATCGGACGCAGCTGGTCGTCGCTCGCCGGGAACCGGATCGACTGGCCCTTCCGCGACACCAGCAGGATGTGGTCCTCGTCGTTGACCAGCTCGGCACCGATCAGCTCGTCGTCGTCGCGCTTGAAGTTGATCGCGATGACGCCCGCCTGGCGGGGGCTGTTGTAGTCGCCCAGCTTGGTCTTCTTGACCAGGCCGGTGCGGGTCGCGAGCACCAGGTACGGCGCCTGCTCGTAGTCGCGGATCGCCAGCACCTGCGCGATCTGCTCGTCGGGCTGGAAGGACAGCAGCCCGGCCACGTGGCCGCCCTTGGCGTCGCGCGACGCCTCGGGCAGGTTGTAGGCCTTGGTGCGGTAGACCCGGCCGGCCGTGGTGAAGAACAGCAGCCAGTGGTGGTTGGTCGTGGAGATGAAGTGCTCGACCACGTCGTCGCCGCGCAGCGAGGCGCCGCGCACGCCCTTGCCGCCCCGCTTCTGGGTGCGGTACTGGCTGGCGAGGGTCCGCTTGGCGTAGCCGCCGCGGGTGATGGAGACGACGAGCTCCTCATCGGGGATCAGGTCCTCCATCGACAGGTCGCCGTCAGCCGCGATGATCTGGGTACGCCGGTCGTCGCCGTACTTCTCGACGATCTCGGTGAGCTCCTCGGCCACGATCGAGCGCTGGCGCGTGACGTTGGCGAGGATGTCCTTGTAGTCCGCGATCTCGAGCTCGATCTTGGCCAGGTTGTCGATGATCTGCTGACGCTGCAGCGCGGCGAGCGAGCGCAGCTGCATGTCGAGGATCGCGGTCGCCTGGATCTCGTCGATGTCGAGCAGCGCGATCAGGCCCTCGCGCGCCTCGTTGGCGTCCGGCGAGCGCCGGATGAGGGCGATGACCTCGTCGAGCATGTCGAGCGCCTTGACGAGCCCGCGCAGGATGTGGGCGCGCTTCTCGGCCTCGCGGAGGAGGTACTCGGTACGACGCCGGATGACCTCGACCTGGTGCTCGACCCAGTTGCTGATGAACTGGTCGACGCTCAGCGTGCGGGGCACCCCGTCGACCAGCGCCAGCATGTTGGCGCTGAAGTTGGTCTGCAGCTCGGTGTGCTTGAGCAGGTTGTTGAGCACCACGCGCGCGACCGCGTCGCGCTTGAGGACGACCACCAGCCGCTGGCCGGTGCGGTCCGAGGTGTCGTCGCGTACGTCGGCGATGCCCTGCACCTTGCCCGAGTCAGCGAGCTCGGCGATCTTCAGGGCGAGGTTGTCCGGGTTGACCATGTAGGGCAGCTCGGTGACCACCAGGCAGGTGCGGCCCTTGGCGTCCTCGTCGACCTCGATGACCGCGCGCTGGGTGATCGAGCCGCGACCGGTGCGGTAGGCCTGCTCGATGCCGTTGTGGCCGACGATGAGCGCGCCGTTGGGGAAGTCCGGGCCCTTGATCCGCTCGATCAGGGCGTCCTGGAGCTCCTCACGGGTGGCGTCGGGGTGCTCGAGCGCCCACTGGGCGCCTGCGGCCACCTCACGCAGGTTGTGCGGCGGGATCGAGGTGGCCATGCCGACCGCGATGCCGGCGGAGCCGTTGACCAGCAGGTTCGGGAACCGGGCCGGCAGGACGACCGGCTCCTCGGAGCGGCCGTCGTAGTTCGGCTGGAAGTCGACGGTCTCCTTCTCGATGTCGCGGACCATCTCCAGCGCGAGCGGCGCCATCCGGCACTCGGTGTACCGCATCGCCGCGGCGGAGTCGTTGCCCGGCGACCCGAAGTTGCCCTGACCCTGCACCAGCGGGGCCCGCATGACCCACGGCTGGGCGAGCCGGACCAGGGTGTCGTAGATGGCGGTGTCGCCGTGCGGGTGGTACTGACCCATGACGTCGCCGACGACGCGGGAGCACTTCGAGAAGCCACGGTCGGGGCGGTAGCCGCCGTCGTACATGGCGTAGAGGACGCGCCGGTGGACCGGCTTGAGTCCGTCACGCACGTCGGGGAGCGCGCGACCGACGATGACGGCCATCGCGTAGTCGATGTAGGCGCGCTGCATCGACGTCTGCAGCTCGATCGGCTCGATGCGGCCGCCGGGACCCGGTCCGTCGCCGCCGAGGTTCGAGGTTGTCTCCGTCACGATTGCTCTCTCTGGCTCGTTCTATCGATATCTAGGAAATACGTTAGAGATCTAGATATCGAGGAAGCGGACGTCCTTGGCGTTGCGCTGGATGAAGGAGCGGCGCTGCTCGACGTCCTCGCCCATCAGGATGGAGAAGATCTCGTCGGCCTGCGCGGCGTCCTCGAGGGTGACCTGCAGCATCAGCCGCTGCTCGGGGTCCATCGTGGTCTCCCACAGCTCCTTGGCGTTCATCTCGCCCAGACCCTTGTAGCGCTGGACCGGGTTCTCCTTGGGCAGCTTCTTGCCCTGCTCGAGACCGTCGCGCATCAGGGCGTCGCGCTCGGCGTCGGAGTAGACGAACTCGTGCTCGTGGGGCTTGTTCCAGCGCAGCCGGTAGAGCGGGGGCTGGGCCATGTAGACGTAGCCGTGCTCGATGAGCGGGCGCATGAAGCGGAACAGCAGCGTCAGCAGGAGCGTGTTGATGTGGTGGCCGTCGACATCGGCGTCGGCCATCAGCACCACCTTGTGGTAGCGCAGCTTGGCCTCGTCGAACTCCTCGTGGATGCCCGTGCCGAGCGCGGAGATGATCGACTGGACCTCCTGGTTGCCCAGGACCTTGTCGATGCGCGCCTTCTCGACGTTGAGGATCTTGCCGCGGATCGGGAGGATCGCCTGGACGCGCGGGTCGCGGCCCTGACGGGCCGAGCCGCCGGCGGAGTCGCCCTCGACGATGAAGACCTCGCACTCCTCGGGGTTGGTCGACTGGCAGTCGCTCAGCTTGCCCGGGAGACCACCCCCGCCCAGCAGCCCCTTGCGGTTGCGGGCCAGGTCGCGCGCCTTGCGGGCCGCGATGCGTGCGGTCGCCGCGGCCTGCGCCTTGCGGATGATCTCCTTGCCCTCGCCCGGGTTCTGCTCCAGCCAGGCGCCGAGCTGGTCGTTGACCACCGACTGCACGAAGCCCTTGGCCTCGGTGTTGCCCAGCTTGGCCTTGGTCTGCCCCTCGAACTGGGGGTTGGAGATCTTGAGGCTGATGATCGCGGTCAGACCCTCACGGATGTCGTCACCCGTGAGCCGGTCCTCCTTCTTCTTGATCAGGCCCCACTCCTCGCCCCACCGGTTCATCAGGGTGGTCAGCGCCGCCCGGAACCCCTCCTCGTGCGTGCCGCCCTCGGGGGTGTTGATGGTGTTGGCGAAGGTGTGGACGCTCTCGTTGTACGACGAGACCTGCCACTGCATCGCGATCTCGAGGCTCATCGGGTTCGGGGCCGCGTCGCCGGTCTCGGCCTCGAAGGAGATGACCGCGCTGACCGCCTGCTTGCGGCGGTTGAGGAAGTCGACGTAGTCGGCCAGGCCGCGCTCGTAGCAGAAGACCTGCTCGACGGCGCCCGCACCGGCGGCGTGCAGCTCGTCGGCACCATCGGTGTCGTGCTCGATGGTGCTGTCCTCGATGGCCTCGGCGAGCTCGCCGGCGTGCGGGCGCTCGTCGCGCAGCACGATCTTGAGGCCCTTGTTGAGGAACGCCATCTCCCGGAAGCGGGCGGTGATGGTCTCCAGGGAGTACGTCGTGGTCTCGAAGATCTCCGAGGAGGCGACCCAGGTGACGGTCGTGCCGGTGCCCTCGCCCTCCTCGAGCGGGCGCACCTGCCGCAGCGGGTAGCGCGGGACGCCGAGGTCGAACTCCTGCTCCCAGAGGTGGCCGCGGTTCTTGATCTCGAGCTTGAGCGTGGTGGAGAGCGCGTTGACGACCGAGGAGCCGACCCCGTGCAGGCCGCCGGAGACCTTGTAGCCGCCCCCGCCGAACTTGCCGCCCGCGTGGAGCACTGTCAGCGCCAGCGTCGCCGCCGGCAGCTCCTGGCCGGGTGCGGTGTCGGTCGGGATGCCGCGGCCGTTGTCGACGACGCTCACCGAGCCGTCGGCGTTGAGGGTGACGAGGATGGTGTCGCAGTAGCCCGCCAGGGCCTCGTCGACCGCGTTGTCGACGATCTCCCAGATCAGGTGGTGCAGGCCGCGCTCGCCGGTGGACCCGATGTACATGCCGGGGCGCTTGCGCACCGCCTCGAGGCCCTCGAGCACCTGGATCATCGAGGCGTCGTACGCGCCCTCGACCGGAGTCGGCTTCGGCTGCTCTTCGGACACTACGACCCCTTCGCTGTGGCATGACGAAGGCCGAGAGCTGAGCGCCTGGACTTCCCCAGGGCGGCGCTGGCCCGGCCTTGCGTCCATGATACCGGCCACAGCGCCTCTGGACACGCCGCACACCCCGCAAGGGGGATCCCCTGTGGATATCGGGAGGGCCTCAGAGGCCCAGAACCGGCCTCAACAGGCCCGAGCAGGGGGGCCGACAGGCCCCGATATGGGCGCGGGGGTCGTTCGGGCCCCAGATCTCGCCTCAGCGCGGCCGTCACCCGTAGGTGTCGCGCGGCCCCCGGCCCTTGACGCTCTTGAGCCCGTGCTTCCAGCTCGGCGCGTTCGGTGCCAGCACCTCCACGACCGTCACCGTGCCGTCGCCGAGCTCCTCGTTCAGCCGTCGCACCAGGGTGGTCACGAGCAGCTTGAGCTGCACGGCCCACGCCGTGGAGTGGGCGCGCACGACGAGGACCCCGTCGACCAGGGTCTCCGGCGTGGAGTTCGCGCCGATCTCCTCCCCGACCAGCTCGGGCCACCGCGCGAACACCCCGCGGATCCGCAGGTCCAGCGCCCAGCCGCGGTCACCGATGATCCGGTCGACCTCCGAGGAGAGCATCTGCGGGTCGCGGCCGTCCGGGTGCGCGCCGCTGAGCTGGGCCTCGCCGGCGCGCAGGTGGCGCGGCTTCCAGCCGTCGGAAGTACGCCGTGGCCGCCTCGGCGCATCGGCCCCCGCACCCATCGCGCCGCGGAGCAGGGATCGGGCCAGGTCCAGGCCGTCGGCCCGGTGCGGCTCGTCGTCGGTGTCCGCCGGCTCGCGCGGCTCATCAGTCACGGGTGACCTCCCCGCCGGCCACCCGGTACGTCGCCCCGCTCAGCTCCTCCGGTACGTCGCCGTCGACGGCCGCCGTCACGAGCACCTGCTCGGCGCCGGCGACGAGCGTCGCGAGCTGGCTGCGGCGCTCGCTGTCGAGCTCGGCGAACACGTCGTCCAGGATCAGGATCGGGTCGTCGCCGTCGGCACGCAGCAGGTCGTAGGACGCCAGCCGCAGCGCGAGCGCGAACGACCACGACTCCCCGTGCGAGGCGTAGCCCTTGACCGGCATCCGCGCGTCGTCGCCGGGCCCCAGGGTCAGCTCCAGCTCGTCGCGGTGCGGACCCACCAGGGTCAGGCCGCGGTCGATCTCGTCGCGTTGCCGGCGGGCGAGCTCCTCGGCGTACGCGCTGCGGATGTCACCCAGCTCGGGGATCCAGGCGGTCACCGGCACGCTCGCGCGATAGGCGATCCGGGCGTCGTCGCGGGAGGCGCCGCGCGCCACGGCCTCATAGGCCTTGCCGAGGTACGGCGCCAGGTCGGCCGCCAGCCGCATCCGGGCGTCCAGCAGCTCGCTGCCGACCGCGACCAGCTGGTCGTCCCAGACCGACAGCGTCGCGAGGGCCGCATCACGGGCCGAGCCGCGGGCGGCGTACAGGGTCTTGAGCAGGCTGTTGCGCTGCTTGAGCACCCGCTCGAAGTCGGCCTTCACCCCGGCCAGCCGGGGAGCGCGCAGCACGAGCAGGTCGTCGAGGAACCGTCGGCGCTCCGACGGATCGCCCTTGACCAGCGCGAGGTCCTCGGGGCTGAAGACGACCGTGCGCACGATCCCGACCAGCTCACGGGCCCGGGGGAGGGTCGCGCGGTTGATCCGGGCGCGGTTGGCACGGCCCGGGTTGAGCTCGACCTCGAGGATCGCGGTGCGCCCGTCCTTGACGACCGCCGCGCGGACGATCGCCTGCTCGGCACCCATCCGGATCAGCGGTGCATCGCTGGCGACGCGGTGCGAGCCCAGCCGGGAGAGGTAGTCGATCGCCTCGACGAGGTTCGTCTTGCCCTGGCCGTTGCGGCCCACGAACGCGGTGACCCCGGGTTCGAGGGCCAACTCCAGCTCGGCGTACGAGCGGAACTGGTGGAGGGTCAGGTGCGAGACGTGCACGAGCCCACTATGACTCCTTCTGGACCGCGTGGCCGCCGAAGCCGTTGCGCATGGCCGCGATCGCCTTCATCGCGTAGTCGTCCTCCTGCCGGGAGACGAACCGCGCGAACAGGCTCGCCGAGATGGCCGGCATCGGTACGGCGTTCTCGATCGCCGCCTCGACGGTCCACCGGCCCTCGCCGGAGTCCTCCGCCCAGCCCTTGATCTTCTCCAGGTGCTCGTCGGCGCGGAGCTGGTCGACCAGCAGGTCCAGCAGCCAGCTGCGCACGACGGTGCCGGTGCGCCAGGAGGCGAAGATCTCGGGCACGTTGTCGACGATGTCGACCTTGTCGAGCAGCTCCCAGCCCTCGGCGTAGGCCTGCATCATCGCGTACTCGATGCCGTTGTGGACCATCTTCGCGAAGTGGCCGGCGCCGGGCGTCTCGCCGCAGTGCACCAGGCCGTCGTCGGTGCCACTGGGCTTGAGCGCCTCGAAGAACGGCATCACCTTCTCGGTGTCGGCCGTGGCTCCGCCGTACATCAGGGCGTAGCCGTTCTCCAGGCCCCACACGCCGCCGGAGACGCCGCAGTCGACGAAGCCGATGCCCTTCTCGGCGAGCGAGGCGGCGTTGACCGCGTCGTCGGTGTACTTGGAGTTGCCGCCGTCGACCACCAGGTCGCCCTCACCGAGCAGCTCCTTGAGCTCGGCGATCGTCGACCGGGTGGGATCGCCCGCGGGCACCATCACCCAGACGACCTTCGGGCTCGGCAGCTTCTCGACGAGCTCCTCGAGGCTCGCGACGTCGCTGAGGTCGGGGTTGCGGTCGTAGCCGACGACCTCCAGACCCGCGTTGCGCATCCGGGTGCGCATGTTGCCACCCATCTTGCCGAGACCGATGAGACCGAGAGTGGGCATCCGCAAGCTCCCTTGGGTTGGTACGTGGAGGTCGGTTCCGACGTTACTCGCGCTCAGGAGAGGAGTCGGCGCGGCATCAGCAGGTAGCGGAAGCTGCCACCGTCGTCGTCCTCGTCGGTGCCGCTGATGACCACCGGCTTCGAGGACTGGGTGAAGGCGAGCTCGACGACCGGGGCGTCGATGGCGGTGAGGCCGTCGAGCAGGTACTGCGGGCTGAAGCCGGTGGTGAGGTCGTCGCCCTCGATGTCGGCGGGCACCGACTCCGAGGCCTGGGCCTGGTCGCCGCTGCCGGCGTCGAGGGTCAGCGATCCGTCCTGGAAGGCGAGCTGGACGGCCGCGTTGCGCTCGGCCACGAGCGAGACCCGCTTGACCGACTCGACCAGGGCGGCCTTGTCGATCTTCGCCGTCGTCAGCCGCTCGCTGGGGAACAGCCCGCGCACCTTGGGGAACTCACCGTCGAGCAGGCGGGTCGTGGTGCTGCGGGTGCCGCCGGCGCCCGTGCCCTCGAACCCGATCAAGCCGTCGCCCGAGCCGCTGCCCGCGAGCGCGATGGTGATCTCGGCCCCGGCGGTGAGCGACTTGGCGGTGTCGGCCAGGACCTTCGCCGGGACCAGCGCAGCCAGGGACGCGTCGGGGGTGCCCGGATTCCAGGTGAGCTCGCGCAGTGAGAGCCGGAACCGGTCGGTCGCGAGGAGCGAGATCGTGTCGCCCTCGATCTCGAGACGTACGCCGGTCAGCACCGGCAGCATCTCGTCGCGGCCGGCGGCCGTGACCGCCTGGGCCACGGCGTGGGCGAAGGTGTCGCTCGGCACGGTGCCGCTCGCGGTGGGCATCTCCGGGATCGTCGGGTAGTCCTCGACCGGAAGGGTCTGCAGCGAGAAGCGCGAGGAGCCGCAGGTCAGCGACACGCGCGCGCCGTCCAGCGCGATGTCGACCGGCTTGGCCGGGAGGCTGCGGCAGATGTCGGCGAGCAGCCGGCCGCTGACCAGCACCCGACCCTCGTCGCTCACCTCGGCGGTCAGCGTCGCACGCGCGGAGGTCTCGTAGTCGAAGGTGGACAGCACCAGGCCGTCGTCGCTGGCCTCGATGAGCAGACCGGCGAGCACCGGCATGCTGGGCTTGACCGGCAGCGTGCGCGCGGCCCAGGCGACGGCGTCGGCGAGGACGTCGCGATCGACTCGGAACTTCACGTGGGTCTACCTCCGCTAGAAGTGGGATTGCATCCTGTCACGTCACTCCCCGGTTGTGAGCGTGGTGGTCGCCAGCGGGAGCACCAGAACCCCGTGATCCACAGGCAAGGGGCCCGGAGGAGTTCCACGAGGAATCGATGACATAGCTGGGTAGGTAGTTGTCATAGGGCCGGTGGAAACTGTGGAGAACCCATGTTTCTGCAGGTCAGCGCGATATTCACCGGTGGATTCGGTTGTGGAGGAGCGGTACGACGCCCAGCGCGTCATGTGGACCCGGCCCGGCCTGGGGACGGTCCGCCCGGTGCCTCCACCGAATCCTCCCCGTGTAGTTCGTAGCAGGATCGCGGAGTTGTCCACAGGGCAGAGGAATCGCAGTGAGGCCGGTGATCAGGCCTGGCGCGCGGTCATCTTGATCCGGTTGGTGAGCTCGCTGACCTGGTTGAACACGGCCCGGCGCTCGCCGAGGAGCTGGTTGATCTTGCGCTCGGCGTACATGACGGTGGTGTGGTCGCGCCCGCCGAAGTGCTTGCCGATGCGGGGGAGTGAGTCGTTGGTGAGCTCGCGGCACAGGTGCATGGCGATCTGACGGGCCATCACCAGGTGGCGGCCGCGGCTGGGGCCGGTGATCTCGTCGATGGTCAGCCCGAAGTAGTTGGCGGTCTGGGCGATGATCAGGCCGGCGGTGATCTCCGGCTCGCCGCCCTCGGGGATCAGGTCCTTGAGGACGATCTCGGCGAGCGTCATGTCGACGTCCTGCCGGTTGAGGTTGGCGAAGGCCGTGACCCGGATCAGGGCGCCCTCGAGCTCGCGGATGTTGGTCTGGATCTTGCTCGCGATGAACTCGAGCACGTCCGAGGGCGCGGTCAGCCGGTCCATGGCGGCCTTCTTGCGCAGGATCGCGATGCGGGTCTCGAGGTCGGGCGGCTGCACGTCGGTGATCAGGCCCCACTCGAACCGGTTGCGCAGCCGGTCCTCCAGCGCCTCCAGACGCTTGGGGCTGCGGTCGGAGGTGAGCACGATCTGCTTGTTGGCGTTGTGCAGCGCGTTGAAGGTGTGGAAGAACTCCTCCTGCGTCTGCTCCTTGCCCTCGAGGAACTGGATGTCGTCGATGAGCAGGACGTCGACGTCGCGGTACTTGCGCTTGAAGCGGTCCGGCCGGTCGTCGCGGATGGAGTTGATGAACTCGTTGGTGAACTCCTCCGAGCTCACGTAGCGGACCTTCGACCCGGCGTAGATGGTGCGCACATAGTGGCCGATGGCATGCAGCAGGTGGGTCTTGCCGAGCCCGGACTCGCCGTAGACCAGCAGCGGGTTGTAGCTGCGCCCGGGCGCCTCGGACACGGCGACCGCGGCCGCGTGCGGGAAGCGGTTGGAGGAGCCGATGACGAAGGTGTCGAAGGTGTACTTCGGGTTCAGCCGCGACTCGCCGGTCGGGGCGGCGGCGGGCGGGCTGACGATGTTCTGCGTCAGTGTCGACAGGTCGACAGGTCGATTTGTCGACAAGTCGCCAAGTCGATCCTCGAGGGGAGTGAGCGGCTCGTCGGCGACCGGGGCCGCCTCGGGTACGCCGGCGGCGACCTCGCGGTCGTCGGGGTGCTCCAGGGAGGTGTCGACGGTGACCGCGAGCTGGATCTCGTGGCCGAACCGCTCGCTGAGGGCTCCCTCGAGCTCGGTGCGGTGCCGGCCCTCGAGGCGCTTGCGGGTGAAGTCGTCGGGCACCGCGACGATCGCGGTGGTGCCGTGCAGGTGCACGGCCTTGCTCGACCGCAGCCAGGCGCGCTGACTGACCTGCAGGTCGGCCACCACCGCACGCCACTCGATCGCGAGTCGATCCTCTGCCTGGGTTGCCCCGGGAGTCTGGTCCGCCTGCTGATTCGACTCGTCGCCGGTCCCGGTCACATCCAACCTCTCGCCCTGGTCCACAAGTTTGTCCACAGGTTGTGGACTGCGCCGTACCCCCCGTTGGATCGGCGCGACCCGAGACCGGCCGACCATCTCCCCATCCACCTGTTCTTGCAGGTCAGACCCTGTTTTCTGGTCTGATCGCCGGGTCTTGCGACCGGTTCGGGATCGGGTTCTGCTCGGTCCGGAGGGGAAACCCGGATTGGACGAACCTAGCCACAACGACAGGACGGATCAACCCGCTATCCACAGGTTCGACGGCATCCGTGCGCGACGCTGTGTCGCGGGTATCGTCCGACGGCGTCGTCGGTTTGACCCGGTCTCCGCTCCGCGCGTACCGTTGGCCGGTCATTCGGTGTCGACCGCTGCCGCATGTCCACGAGGATTCTCTCGCAGTTCGAGGGCTCGGCGTGGCTGCGCGGTGGCGGCCGACCGGACGCGTCGACGAACAGTACGACGTGCCTCCCGGATGGCCCTTCCCGACACACCTTCGAGAGGTCAGACGTGAGCAAGCGGACGTACCAGCCGAACAACCGCCGTCGTAACAAGACGCACGGCTTCCGCCTTCGGATGCGGACCCGCGCGGGTCGCTCCATCCTGGCGAACCGCCGCCGGAAGGGCCGCAAGAGCCTCGCGGTCTGAGGCCGAAACCGGCCTCGACTGATGCGCTGCCCACGGCTGACACCGCTGGGCCGGGGCTGACGGTGCTGCCTGCTACGCACCGACTCGTCGACGCCGACGCGTTCCGGGCGACCACCCGGCGCGGTCGGCGCGCGGGGTCAACGACCCTGGTCACCCACCTGCTCGTCGACGACACCGTCGGCGAGCACTCGGGCGCGCGCCCGGCACGGGCCGGCTTCGTCGTCAGCCGTGCGGTCGGCATCTCGGTGGTGCGCTCGCGTGTCAAGCGCCGGCTGCGGCATCTCGTCGCCGAGCGGCTGGACCGTCTCCCGGCCGGAGGGGACCTCGTCGTACGGGCGAACCCACCAGCCGCTCAGGCGACGTACGCGGAACTCGGCAGCGACCTCGACCGTTGCCTGGATCGGATCCTGATCGCCGAGCCCGGAGCGCGTACGCCGTGAAGCACGTCCTGATCGCGCTGCTGCGCGGGTATCGCTTCGCGATCAGCCCGATGTTCGGGCAGACGTGCCGCTACTACCCCTCGTGCTCGGCGTACGCCATCGAGGCGATCACCGTGCACGGATCCCTCCGCGGGAGCTGGCTCGCGGCCAAGCGCGTCGCGCGCTGCCATCCCTGGACCCCCGGCGGGGTCGACCACGTCCCGCCGCGCAAGCCCGAGCAGGCGTCGGACCGACGTCGCTCTCCGAGCGGCTCCGGCCGCCCGACACAACCTAGGAGCCTTTAGTGGGCGTCATCGGCGACATCGGCCACTTCATCATGGTGCCGCTCTACTACATCGTGTCCGCGGTGCTGGTCGCGTGGCACTGGCTGTTCGGCCTGGTCTTCGGACCGGCCAGCGGCATCTCGTGGGCACTGGCGATCATCGGCCTCACGGTCACGATCCGTGCGGCCCTGATCCCGATCTTCGTGAAGCAGATCAAGTCCAGCCGGAACATGCAGATGCTGCAGCCCAAGATGAAGGAGCTGCAGAAGAAGTACGGCCACGACCGCCAGCGTCTCGCTGAGGAGTCGATGAAGCTGTACAAGGAGACGGGCACCAACCCGTTCGCCTCCTGCCTGCCGCTGCTGCTGCAGATGCCGGTCTTCTTCGCGCTGTTCCGCCTGGTCGACCACGCCGCGAAGTCCGGCACCGGCAACGGCTTCCTGACCGACGCGCTGGCCACCCAGTTCAAGGGCTCGGAGATCTTCGGGAAGATCCCGGTCACCGAGTCGTTCTGGGGAGCGCGGACCTGGGGTCCGACGCCGAACAGCCTGGTCATGGTCGTCGCGCTGATCCTGTTCGTCTGCATGATCGCGACCACGTTCACCACCCAGCGCCAGCTGATGACCAAGAACATGCCGCCGGAGGCGATGAGCGGTCCGTACGCCCAGCAGCAGAAGATGCTGCTCTACGTCCTGCCCTTCGTCTTCGCCATCACCGGTGTCGCGTTCCCGATCGGCGTCGTCCTCTACTGGACCACGTCGAACCTGTGGACCATGGGCCAGCAGTTCTACGTGATCCGCAACAACCCGGCGCCGGGCACCCCGGCGTACAAGGCCAAGCAGGACCGGGACAAGGCCAAGCACGCCAAGCACCCCGAGAAGTACGCCGGCTACGAGGCGCCCGCCGAGGGCGAGCAGGTCGCGGAGGCGGGCGATCGCCGGCCCGCGCAGCGCCAGCAGCCCAAGCGGCAGACCAAGGCACAGCGGAAGAGCGCCGCGGGCTCTCCCCGCACGAACCAGAACAAGAGCAAGGGAGACGCCCAGTGAGCACCGAGATCGAGACCTCCGACGCAGCAGAGCAGGCCGAGCTGGTCGAGCAGTCGGATGCGGCCGAGAGCGAGCTGACGACCTCGCGGGTGGACGCGCTCGAGCGCGAGGGCGACATCGCGGCCGACTACCTCGAGGAGCTGCTCGACATCGCCGACCTCGACGGCGACCTGGACATGGACGTCGAGGCGGACCGGGCGTCGGTGTCGATCGTCGGCGCCGACCTCAGCCAGCTCGTGGGCCGCGACGGCAAGGTGCTCGAGGCCCTCCAGGAGCTGACCCGCCTGGCGGTCTACCGGGAGACTGGCGAGCGGTCGCGGCTGATGCTCGACATCTCCGGCTTCCGTGCCGACAAGCGTGCGCGCCTGACCAAGCTCGGCGCCGAGACCGCCGCCCAGGTCATCGCCTCGGGCGAGCCTGTCTCGCTGGACCCGATGTCCCCGTTCGAGCGCAAGATCGTGCACGACGCGGTCGCCGCCGCCGGTCTCCGCTCGGAGTCGGAGGGCGTGGAGCCGCGGCGGTACGTCGTCGTGCTCCCGAACGACTGATCATCGATCGGCCGACGTTTCACGTGAAACAGGACGACCACGAGAACGAGACGGCGGCGGGTGTGCCCCAGCGGCACCCCGCCGCCGTTCGGCATTTCGGTGAGGACCGACTGCCGCTCATCGACCGCTACGCCGAGCTGCTCTGCACCGAGGGAGTGGTGCGCGGGCTGATCGGCCCGCGGGAGTCACCCCGGATCTGGGACCGCCACCTGCTCAACTCGGTGCTGATGGCGCCCGCGGTGCCGCAGGGTGCCACGGTGGCCGACATCGGCAGCGGAGCCGGCCTGCCCGGTCTGGTGCTGGCGATCGCCCGGCCGGACATCTCCATGACGCTGGTCGAGCCGCTGCTGCGGCGTACGACCTTCCTGGAGGAGGTGGCGGCCGACCTCGGCCTGGACAACGTCCGGGTGGTGCGCGGGCGGGCCGATGCGCTGCACGGCAAGGAGCGGTTCGACGTGGTGACGGCGCGGGCCGTCTCGGCGCTCGGCACGCTCCTCGAGTGGTGCCTGCCGATCACCGAGCCGTCCGGCGCGCTCGCACTTCTGAAGGGCGAGAGCGCGACCGACGAGATCGCGGCCGCGGAGCCGCTGCTGAGGCGCTGGGGCTGCGCTCCCCCGGTCGTCGAGGTGTACGCCGACGAGGACGACTCGGTCGTCCCCGCACGGGTGGTCAGGGTTACGGCCGCCGATCCGGCACGGGTATCGTGGCCGCCCTCGGGTGGACGCAAGCCGGCTGCCGGCGGCCCCGGACGGGGTGGGTCCCAGCGTGGCTATGCGAGGAGGATGAAGTGATCGATCCGCCGGTCTCCCCGGAGTTTTCCACCGGTGGTGGGGGTACCCCTGAGCGTGACAATCCACAGTTCGATGCTGGTTATCCACAGGAAGGGGTCGATCACGCCGTGACGCCGAACGAGGCTGTTTCACGTGAAACAAGCACCGGCGGGGGCATGCCGCGGATCACGACCGCGGCGGATCTCATCGACGCAGCCACCGACTTCGACGACGACCAGACGCCGTTGGCGCGGGCGGCCCAACAGTCGGTGATGGTGCGTCAGGGCATCCCGGCGGTCCAGCTGGACCGCCCGGTCCGCACCCGGGTCTTCGTCGTCGCCAACCAGAAGGGCGGCGTCGGCAAGACCACCTCCACGGTGAACCTCGCCGCCGCGCTGACCCAGCTCGGCCAGCGCGTCCTGGTGATCGACCTGGACCCGCAGGGCAACGCATCGACGGCCCTCAACATCGAGCACCACCGCGGAGTGGCCTCGACGTACGACGCTCTGGTCGACGGCACTCCGCTGGCCGACATCGCCCAGCCCTGCCCCGATGTGGCGGGCATGCACGTCGTGCCGGCGACCATCGACCTTGCCGGCGCCGAGATCGAGCTGGTCAGCGTGGTGGCCCGGGAGGGGCGTCTGAAGAAGGCGATCCTGGCCCACCCGCTGGTCGGCGATGCGGCTCGTGCGGGGGAGGACCGGTTCGACTACGTCCTCATCGACTGCCCGCCGTCGCTGGGCCTGCTGACCCTCAACGCGCTCTGCGCGGCCGAGGAGATGCTGATCCCGATCCAGGCGGAGTACTACGCGCTCGAGGGTCTCGGTCAGCTGCTCAACACCGTCGAGATGGTCAAGGCGCACCTCAACCAGGAGCTGGTCGTCTCGACCATCCTGCTGACCATGTACGACGCCCGCACCCGGCTCGCCGCCGGCGTGGCCGCGGACGTGCGCGAGCACTTCGGTGACCAGGTCCTCAAGACCGCGATCCCGCGCTCGGTGCGGGTCTCGGAGGCACCGTCGTACGGGCAGACGGTCATCACCTACGACCCGGCGTCGCCGGGTGCGTTGAGCTATCTGGAGGCCGCCCGCGAGATGGTCGAGCGGGCCGTGACGGAGGTTTCGGCATGAGTGCGAACGCGCAGCGGCGGGGCCTGGGCCGGGGTCTGGGCTCGCTGATCCCCAGCGCCCCTCCGGCCGCGCCCGAGGCCTCGGTTGTCAACTCGGATGACCGGAATTCGGACATTCCCGCCACAGCGCCTTCCAGCGGGTCGGCGGACCTGGGGTCCACCGGGTCCGGCTCAGGCCCGGAGAGCGCGATTTCGGGTCTGACAGCGGTCGAGGGGGCCTACTTCGCCGAGCTGCCCGTCGAGGCGATCAAGCCCAACGCGGCCAACCCGCGGACGGTCTTCGACGAGGAGGCGATGGCTGAGCTGGTCCACTCCATCAAGGAGATCGGCCTGCTGCAGCCGGTCGTGGTCCGCCAGACCGGCCCGGCGGCGTACGAGCTGGTCATGGGTGAGCGTCGTTGGCGTGCCACCCAGCAGGCCGGCCTGGCCACGATCCCCGCGATCGTGCGCGAGACCGACGACACCGACATGCTGCGCGACGCGCTGCTGGAGAACCTGCACCGCAGCCAGCTCAACCCGCTGGAGGAGGCGGCGGCGTACAACCAGCTGCTCGAGGACTTCGCCTGCACCCACGAGGAGCTCGCCCAGCGCATCGGCCGCTCGCGCCCCCAGATCAGCAACACCCTGCGCCTGCTCAAGCTGACCCCGGCCGTCCAGCGCCGGGTCGCCGCCGGCGTGCTGTCCGCCGGTCACGCCCGGGCGCTACTCGGCGTGGCCGACCCGGACGCCCAGGACAAGCTCGCCCAGCGGGTCGTGGCCGAGGGCATCAGCGTGCGTGGGCTCGAGGAGATCGTCTCCATCGGGGAGGGCGAGCAGAAGCCGCAGCGGAGCCGCACGGCCAAGCCGAAGGCGCCCGGGCTCGGTGAGCTCTCCGAGCGGCTGGCCGACCGGCTCGAGACCCGGGTCAAGATCGACCTGGGGCGGGCCAAGGGCAGGGTCACCATCGAGTTCGCCAACACCGGCGACCTCCAGCGGATCGTCGACCTGATCGACCCGCGCAACCGCCACGACCGCGTGATCTGACTCTCCGCGAGCGCGTCGCCGCTGCCGCTGGCGCGGTTGGCTTCCGTAGGCCCCGCGTTGGCATGGCGGCAAGCCTGAGCGCTCGGGGTGATGGAGCGGACGAGGCTGCTGGAGAAATGCCGAAGGGGGACCGGTGAGAACCGGTGCCCCTTCGCTGTTGTGGGCCGCTGACCTGCAGCGACTCAAAATGTCGACAAAGCGACCTATCGATATATCGCCAAGTCGATAGGACTACTTGTTCCCCTCGGCGGCTTTCTTCGCCGCCCGGCGGGCCAGCTCCTCGGCGTCCATCTCGAGGGCCTTCTCCGGGGTGGGGGCGCTGCCGCCGAGGCGGGCGGGCATCCACCAGGAGCCGGGCTTCTTCTCCTCGGCGGGGTACTCGGCGAGGACCTCGTCGAGTATCTTCTGCATCCGCTCGCGGAGGACCGCGGTCTCGGCCGCGACGTCCTGGCCGGTGACGTCGATCGGCTCGCCGACCTTGACGATGATCGTCTTGGGGGAGCGCGAGAAGTCCTTGGGGTGGTCCTTGGTCATCAGGCGCTGGGCGCCCCAGACGATGACCGGGAGGATCGGCACCCCGGCCTCGGCGGCGATCCGCACGGCGCCGGTCTTGAGCTCCTTGATCTCGAAGGAGCGGGAGATGGTGGCCTCGGGGTAGATGCCGACGATCTCGCCCTGGTCGAGGTAGGCCTTGGCGTCCACCAGGGCCTGCTCGCCGGCGGCCCGGTCGACGCGGATGTGGTGGAAGCTACGCAGCAGGTGACCCACACCGCCCTTGTCCATCATCTCCTTCTTGATCATGAACCGGACCAGGCGCTTGCGCGGCTCGGCGCCGGCCCCGGCGTAGATGAAGTCGATGTAGCCGGTGTGGTTGATGGCCATCAGCGCGCCGCCCGTCTGCGGCACGTTCTCCGAGCCGGAGACCACCACGTTCTGGCGCATCAGACGGAAGAGGACCTTGGCCAGGACGATGACCGGCGGGTAGGTGATGTCTCGCACGGCTCAAAACTGCCAGTACGCCGCCGGAAACGCGAGCGCGCCACCGGCAGATTCCGCGGGCTGGATTGTTCAGGACGGACAAAAGAAGGACGGGCCGCCGGTCTCCCGGCGGCCCGTCCTCACAGAACTACTCGTCGGAGGACGGAATCGCCCCTCCGGGCACCTGTCCGGGGAACAGGATCCGGGCGTCGCCCGGGTACGGGCGCGACCAGTCGTGGGCGACGTACCAGGTCCACCGGTTCATCAGCTCGGGGTGCGCCGAGTCGGCCACCGCCCCGTTGCCGGTGAGTCGCTGGCTGCTGATCCACCGCTGCCAGGCGGCAGCGACCGCGGTCATCGAGGAGGGTACGGCGGTGCGGGCCGCCGCCTGCCGGTTGACGGCCGCCGCCTGGGTGCCGGTCGTGCCGAGGGTGTCGGTGCCGCACGCCGGCGCGGTGGCGACCCCCTCGGTAAGCGGGATCTGGTTGCGCACGGCCGTGTACGGGGTGGTGTCGGGGTGGTTGGTGAAGGCGTCGTACATCGGCGTGGCCGCGGCGACCTTCTGGTTCAGCGGCTGCGCGCCGAGGATCTGCTCGATGGTGCGGACCATCGAGATCTGCGAGTAGTAGGTCGAGACGACCTTGCCGTGCTGGGCCCAGGGGCTGATGACCTGCACCGGGGCGCGGTGGCCGTCGACGTGGTCGGCACCCGCCTGGCTGTCGTCCTCGGCCACGAAGATGACCGAGTCCTTCCAGTACTTGCTGTGCGAGATCTCGTCGACGATCCGGCCGACGGCGAGGTCGTTGTCGGCGACCTGGGCCCGCGGGTCCGCCGTACCGCCGGTGTGGTCGCTGGACAGCCACATCATGTTGAAGTCGGCCGGGCCGTTGGCCTCGAAGTCCTGCTTCCAGATCTGCTCGCGGTAGATGTCGGGGATGGCGGTGTCGAACGGAGGCGACAGCGGGTCGGAGATCGCGTCGAGCGAGGGGATCACCGAGCCGTAGTTCCCCTTGAGCTGGGGGGTGGTGAGCTGGGCGGGGTCGCCGCCGTTCTCGACGCTGGTGGCGGCGCAGTAGTACTGCTGCCAGGTCGACCCGGCGGGCTTGCCCTCGGTGTACTCGAACTCCCCGTAGTTGCGGGCCGTCCGGCCGGCGTCCTGCACCGCGGTCCACAGGAAGCCGGAGCGCTGGTGGCCCAGGACGTCCTCCTCGGTGTCGTAGGAGCGCTCGTACTCACCGGCCGAGGACTCGGTGTACTCCGGGTTGTCGCCCTGCATCAGCCAGTTGTGGCCCTCGGCGGAGTTGGTGCCGACGTCGTAGACGTTGTCGTAGAGGCCGAACTGGGCGGCCAGCTTGTGCTGGTTGGGCGTCACCGTGGCGCCGAACTGCGCCAGCGAGGCGTCCCCGTTGCCCTGCGCCATGTCGCCGTAGACCTGGTCGTAGGTGCGGTTCTCCTTGACCAGCAGGAAGACGTGCTTGATGGTCGACGGGTCGCCGATCCGGTGCGGTACCGGGACCGGCTTGGCCGGGGTGCCGGAGGCCTGCTTGACGTCGCTGCCGGTCCAGCCGTTCTGGGCGAAGACGGTGCTGGTCGAGGCCTCGACCTGGTCGTCGCTCGGCAGCTGGAAGCGGGTCAGCGACGCGGTGGTGCCGTGCGTGCCGTGGCCGGTGGCGGGCGTGGTGCCGTAGCCCTGGCTGAAGGTCAGCAGCGGGCCGCGCGCGTCGATGCCGCGGGTGTTGGTGACATAGAGCTCGCCGCCGACGTTCGCGATCGCGGCGGGGTAGTAGTCGGTCGGCAGCAGCCCGACGTAGCGCACCGGCGCCTTCGGGTCGGTGCCCGTCCGGTAGACCGCGACCGCGTTCGCGCGGCCGAGCGTGACCAGCAGCCGGCCGCCGTCCACCGTCAGGCCGGTGGGGGCGTAGCCGACGTGGGAGGACGGCCAGGGCTGGGTCGCGATCGTCTGCACGACCGCGTCCGAGCCGGTGTCGATGACCGAGACCGTGTCGCTGTCGGTGTTGGCGACGTAGAGGGTCGTGCCGTCGGCGTACAGGTCGGTGGGGTGCAGGCCCACGGCGATCGAGCCCGCGGTGGCGCTGGGGCTGGTGGTGTCGATGACGCTGACGGTGCCCGTGGTGGAGGTGCCCTTGTAGCCGTCGGCGACCACGTCGGTGCCGTACGACGTCATGGTGCTGTCGCCCGCCCGGGCCGTCCGCCCGCCCTCGTTCGAGACGTAGAGCTTCGAGCCGATCAGGGCGACCTGGCGCGGCGCCACCCCGACGCTCCACGTGGTCGACACGGCGCCGGTGGCGGGATCCATCGCGACGACGGTGTTCTGCCCGTTGAGCGGCACGTACATCGTCGAGCCGTCGGCGGAGAACGCCGGCTTGCCGGGCAGGGCCGAGCGGGCGCCCACCTTCGGGAGCGGGTACGACGTCGGCGTACCGAGCGTGCCGTCGGCGTTGACCGGGAAGCGGGTCATCGCGTCCTTCTGCGACAGCCACAGCGAGGTGCCGTCGGGGGAGTAGACGGGACCCTCCTGGCCGACGGTGCCGTTGGCGATCTTCTGGTACTGCACGCCGGTGAAGCCGGCCGTGGCGATCGCGGCCGTCGCGCTGGAGACCGAGGCGGTGCCGGCCGTGGCGATCGGCTTGTAGGTGGCGAGGTCGAAGACCTGCACGTCGAAGGACCGGTCGGTGCTGGAGGCGGCCAGGAACCGGCCGTCCGGGCTCACCGAGGACCCCATCATCTTGCCGAACGGCGTC
Source organism: Nocardioides ultimimeridianus (assembly GCF_054777895.1). Taxonomy (NCBI): domain Bacteria; kingdom Bacillati; phylum Actinomycetota; class Actinomycetes; order Propionibacteriales; family Nocardioidaceae; genus Nocardioides; species Nocardioides ultimimeridianus. The sequence continues at coordinate 127,815 of NZ_BAAHAB010000002.1, forward strand.
ATCAGCCGGTCGCCGAGCGGCGCGATCACCTGGTCGTCGGAGATCTGCAGCCCGGCGGCGGTCTGGTCGCCGACGTGGTTGGTCCCGAAGCCGGCCGTCGACCCGTAGGCGACACCGGTGGAGGCCAGGGCCAGCGAAGCCAGTCCGGCGAGGACCAGGCGCGAGCGCCGGGACGTGACACCGCGGCGTTCGAGCGCGGGGACGCGTCGTCGTGTGACGTTCATGGGTGGATCCCTTCGTTGATTCAGCGGGGTTCAGCGGGAGATTCAGCGGGAGATTCAGCGGGAGATTCAGCGGGAGAGGAGGTCGACGAGGCCGTCGAACTGCCAGAGCGGGTTGGGCGAGTCGCCCGTCGGCGTACGCACGGTGAAGCTGCCGTTCACCTCCTTCGGGCCGTCGCCGTCCGCGACGTACTTGCCGTCGGCTGTCACGTCGAGCTGGTACGTCGCCCGGCCGACCGCGGCGGAGCCGGGCAGGCGCCAGGAGACGATGCAGCGCCAGTCCGAGCCCGGGCCGGTCTGCGCGGGGGCCGTGCCGCCCTGGGTGCCCTTGGTGCACCACGCGCGGGTGCGCAGCTGCGCCTCGGTCACGGCCGGGCGGTGCAGCTGCTCGGTCTGCAGCCGGTACAGGTGCGCGAAGCTGGTGGCCACCGAGTCCTGCAGCCCGGCGCGATCGATGCCCGGACCGGTGCCGGCACCGGCCGCCGCGAGGCCCGCCCCGGCCAGCACGAGGAGGGCGCCGAGCGGGAGGGCGGCGGCCAGGAGGGTGCGCCGCGCGGATCCGTCGTACGCCGTGTCGGTGAAGTCGCGGCGCAGGAAGACCAGGTAGCCGGCGACCATGGCGACCACCGCCCAGACCAGGCAGACCACGACGCCCGCCCACAGGCCGCCGGTGCTCGCGGGGTCGGTGAACAGACCGCGCCAGCCGAGCAGGGCCTGGCTGGGCAGCGCGAGCCGGACCGCCACGGGGAGGGGGAGCAGCTGCGCCAGCGCCAGGCCGAGGGCGAGCAGCGCCGGCAGTGCCAGGCCGACCGGCGAGCGGCCGAACAGGACCGATCCGAGCAGGCCGACCGCGCCGAACGCAGCGGTCGGTGCGAGGACGCACAGCCAGGCGAGCAGGACGGTGCGCCCCGCGGTGGCCGAGGACAGCTGGTGGCCGTCCAGGCCGATCAGCGGGTGGGCACCGGCGCCGGCCAGGCCGCCGGCCACGCTCGAGACGCCGAGCAGGACGAGCAGGAGGACCAGGACGGTGGCCGCGGCCAGCGCCTTGGCCAGGTAGATCCGGCGCGGCGAGCGCACCGCCACGACCAGGTGGCGCCAGGTGCCGAGCCGGTCCTCGGCGGCGAACACGTCGCCGGCGATCAGCGCGGTGAGCAGCGGCAGGCCCCAGCTGCACGCGAACGACAGCACCACCAGGGAGCCGGCCCACCCGGTCATCGGCAGCTGCCGGCCGAACACGGTGTCGGCGGGCAGCGAGCTCTGCCGGCTGATGACCAGCACGAACAGGGCCGGTACGACGGCGCAGACCAGCAGCACCGCCCGGACCCGCCACTGGGCCAGCAGCTTGACCAGCTCGAAGCGGATCACGACCGGGCACCCCGCTCGGTGAGGGCCAGGAACGCGGCCTCCAGCGGCGAGGTCACCGGCGCCAGCTCCCGGATCGCCACGCCTTGGCGGACCAGGCCGGCCACCAGGGTGTCGAGGGCAGGGGCCCCTGCCCGGAGGAGTACGCCGCCGGCGTACTGCCGGTCCAGGAGGGTGATCCCGCAGATCGCCTGGGCGACCCGGGCCGTCGTGGCCGGGTCGGTGGTCACCAGCCGGTAGTCGAGGTCGCCGCTCTCGGCGGCGAGCTTCGCCACCGGGCCCGAGAACACGACCCGGCCGGTCGCGAGCAGGGTGACCTCCTGGCACAGGCTGGCCAGGTCGTCCATCCGGTGGCTGGAGAGCAGCACCGTGGCGCCGGCGGCCGCCAGGTCGGCGATGACGCCGTGGATCTGGCGCTTGCCGGCGGGGTCCAGGCCGTTGCTGGGCTCGTCGAGGACCAGCAGCCGGGGCTCGACCAGGATCGCGGCGGCCAGCGCCAGCCGCTGGCGCATGCCCAGCGAGAAGCCGCGCACCCGGTCGTCGGCCACCTCGATCAGCCCGACCCGGTCCAGGGCCTCGGCCACCCGGCCCGCCGGTCCGCGCCTCCCCCGCAGCCGCTCGAGCGCGGCGAGGTTCTGCCGTGCGGTCAGTGACGGGTAGAGGCTGGGGCCGTCCAGGAACCCGGCGACCTCCCCGGAGACCTCCAGGGTCCCGGCGTCGGGCCGGGCCAGGCCGAGCACCAGGCCCAGCAGCGTGGTCTTGCCGGCCCCGTTCGGCCCCACCAGGCCGTGCACCTCGCCGGCGGGGATGTCCAGGTCGACGCCGTCCAGCGCGAGGACGTCGCCGAAGATGCGGACGACGCCACGCGCCCGGACTGCGGGGGCGGCAGCCATGGGGGTCCTTCCGAGAAATGTCGCGGAAGGTACACGCGCCCTGCCGCCGCCGTGACGCTAGGAGCCGGCGGTGCCGTGGAGGGTGCGCGAAGGAGAACGGTCGGCGAACGACCGCCGTACCGAAAGTTGCGAAGTGCGACTATCGGCGCGTCGCGAGGAAGTCGGCGATGCGGCCGATGCCCTCCTCGAGCACGTCGACGTCCGGCAGGGTCACGAGGCGGAAGTGGTCGGGGGCGAACCAGTTGAAGCCGGTGCCGTGGGTGACCAGGATCTTCTTGGCCCGCAGCAGGTCGATGACGAACTGCTGGTCGTCCTCGATCGCGTAGACCTCGGGGTCCAGCCGCGGGAAGCAGTACAGCGCGCCCTGGGGCTTGACCGAGGAGACGCCGGGGATCTCGTTGAGGAGCTTGTCGGCGAGCATGATCTGCTCGTAGAACCGGCCGCCCGGCACGATCAGCTCGTTGATCGACTGGTAGCCGCCGAGCGCGGTCTGGATCGCGTGCTGGGCAGGCACGTTGGAGCACATCCGCATGTTCGCGATCAGGGTGAGGCCCTCGAGGAAGTCGCCCGCGAGCTCCTTGGGGCCCGAGATCATCACCCAGCCGGCGCGGTAGCCGCACACGCGGTAGGCCTTGGAGAGGCCCGAGAACGTCAGGCAGAGCACGTCCTCACGCGCGGCCGTCGCCGCGTGGTGGTGGACCGCGTCGTCGAACAGGATCTTCTCGTAGATCTCGTCGGCCATCACGACCAGGTCGTGGCGGCGCGCGATGTCGACCAGCGACTCGACCATCTGGCGGCTGTAGACGGCCCCGGTCGGGTTGTTCGGGTTGATGATGACGATCGCGTGGGTGTTCTCGGTGATCTTGGACTCGATGTCCTCGAGGTCGGGCATCCAGCCGTTCGACTCGTCACAGCGGTAGTGCACCGGCGTACCGCCCGACAGCGAGACCGCGCCCGTCCACAGCGGGTAGTCCGGCGCCGGGACCAGGATCTCGTTGCCGTCGTCCACGAACGCCTGCAGCACCATCGAGATCAGCTCGGACACGCCGTTGCCGATGAAGACGTCCTCGACCTCGGTCGTGATCAGGCCGCGGGACTGGTAGTACTGCGCGACGGCGGTGCGGGCGGAGTAGATGCCGCGCGAGTCGGAGTAGCCCTGGGCGTTGGGCAGGTGGTGGATCATGTCGGCGAGCACCGCCTCGGGTGCCTCGAAGCCGAACGGCGCCGTGTTGCCGATGTTGAGCTTGAGGATCTTGTGGCCCTCGGCCTCGAGCCGCTGAGCCTCCTCGAGGATGGGACCTCGGACGTCGTAGCGGACGTTGCGGAGCTTCTTGCTCTGGCGGATCTTGCGCACGGTGCATTCTCGCATCCGCGTTTCGGTCCTACGATCGAGTTATGGCCCGTACGACGGTCCCGCTGACGCTCGACCTGCTGGAGCAGCTCGATGCGCCCTGTCGCTCGTGCGTCTTCTGGCAGCTCGATCCTGTCAGCCGGGAGCGGCTCTCCGCCGACGAGGCGCTCGCCGAGAAGGAAGCCTGGGTCTCCGAGATCCTGCGTGAGTGGGGCTCGTGCGGACGGGTGCTGATGATCGACGGCGAGCCACGCGGCTACATCCTCTACGCGCCCGAGGCGTACCTGCCGGGCGCGGCGTCGTTCCCGACCGCACCGGTCTCACCGGACGCCGTGCTGCTCGCCACGGCGTGGATCGACGCGTCGTACGACGGCGTGGGGATGGGCCGGCTGCTGATCCAGGGCATGGCCCGCGACCTGGTCACCCGCGACTGCGGCGAGATCCGCGCGGTCGAGGCGTTCGCGCGGCTGCGCGGGGGCGGACCCGGCCGCGGGCACAGCTGCACGCTGCCGGCCGACTTCCTCGCCCGGGTCGGCTTCAAGACGCACCGTCCGCATCCCACCACGCCGCGGATGCGGATGGACCTGCGCTCCACGGTCACCTGGCGCGACGAGTTCGGGGCTGCGTGGGAGCGGCTGGTGCACGTCGTACGCCCGGCACCCGCGAAGGCGCCGACCCCGGCGCACCGGGAGCACTGACCTCAGGTCACGTACTCGCTCCCCGCTGCACGCCACGTCCCGCCGGCGCGTGTGAGCAGGACGCGGATCCGGTAGCTGCGCTGCTGGCGCCCGCCGGTCTGAGAGCTCGACGTGGTCGTCGCGGTCACGAGCACGGTCGCGGTGCTGCCGGACAGCTGCGACACCCCGGCCCCCAGGATCGTCGCGGTCTGGACCGAGTGGGTCTTCGCCAGGAGGGAGACGAAGCGCGCCACGGTGCTCTGGTACTGCTGAGCGAAGCGGGCAGTGGAGACCGCGCGGACGCGGGAGGCGCCGCGATCGGGATGCCGGTAGTCGAAGTCGAACATCGCGCTGATGAGCCGGCGGGCCGTGCGCGTCGCAGACCGCCGATCGGGGTCCGGCTCGGTCGGCACGGCGGGTGCCGCCGTCGTGATCAGGCCGTCGATGAGCCATGACCCGCCGGAGCGCTTCAGCGTGACGCCGACCGCCCACGGGGTGACGGTGCTCCGGGCCGTGCCGGCCCGCCGGCTGGTCTGCTGCACGAACGCCAGCACGGCGGCGGTGTCGGGGGCGATGCCGCTCAGGCCGGTGTCGGTGGTCCGGGCGGTGACGGTGGCGCCCTGCTTGATCACGGTGGAACGGATCCGGGACGCGGTGGTGCGGAAGGTCGCGGCGTACGCCGGCGTCATCAGGGCGAGCGAGGCCTGCACGTGGGCGTCGTAGCCGGTGGGCGTGTAGCCGAGGACCGTGGGCAGGGAGCTCGCGACGAAGGATGTCGCCGATGCGCGGTCGGCATCGGTCACCGTCGTGGCGCCTGCCGAGGGAGTGGAGGTCGTCGAGGTGGCGGGTGACGTCGCGGAGGGGCCGTGGGTCGCGGCGTCGCCCGGGCCGTCGTCGGGCAGCACCAGCACCAGCGCGGTCACCGCGCCCGCCACGACGAGGACAAGGGTGACGATGGCCGCGAGGACCACGCCGAGCCGCGGGCCACGGGAGGGCGGCGGACCCGTCGGTGGGCGGTACGGGGGTGGGGGCGGCAGCGGACCGGCGAGGGACATCGAACTCCTGAGAAAAAGGGCGAGGCCCCCGATTCTTCACGAATCGGGGGCCTCGAGAGCTCGGTTCACGCCATCAGGCGATGAACTCCTCGAGCTCCTTGAGGATCGCGGCCTTCGGGCGGGCACCGACGATGGTCTTGACGACCTCGCCACCGGAGTAGACGTTGATGGTCGGGATGCCGGTGACGCGGTACGACGCCGGGGTGACCGGGTTCTCGTCGACGTTCATCTTGTAGAAGGTGACCTTGTCGCCGTGCTGGCCGGCGATCTCGTCGAGGATCGGGGCGACCTGGCGGCACGGGCCGCACCACTCGGCCCAGAAGTCGACGAGAACGGGCTTCTCGGACTTGAGCACGGAGGTGTCGAACTCGGCGTCGGTGACGGCGGAGATGTTGTCAGCCACGATGGCTTCCTTCCAGTTTGGGTGAACGCAAAGGTCTGGTGAGTAGAACTCAGGCGGAGGCCGGGACATTCCCGGCGGACGCCTGGGTGTGGGCGAGCTCGCCCAGGAACCGCTCGGCGTCCAGGGCCGCCGCGCAGCCGCTGCCGGCCGCGGTGATGGCTTGGCGGTAGCGGTGGTCGACGAGGTCACCACAGGCGAAGACGCCCTCGATGTTGGTCGCCGTGGAGCCGTTCGCGACGAGCACGTAGCCGTCGTCGTCGAGGTCGACCTGGCCGACCAGGAGCTCCGAGCGCGGCTCGTGGCCGATCGCGATGAACAGGCCGGTCGCCGGGACCTCACGGGTCTCGCCGGTGACGGTGTCCTTGAGCGTGATGCCCTCGAGGGAGTCCTCGCCGTTGATCGACTCGACGACGGAGTTCCACTCGATCTCGATCTTCGGGTCGGCGAACGCGCGCTCGGCCATGATCTTGGAGGCGCGCAGCTCGTCGCGGCGCACGATCAGGGAGACCTTGGTGCCGAAGCGGGACAGGAAGGTCGCCTCCTCGACCGCGGAGTCGCCGCCGCCGACGACCGCGATGTGCTGCTCGCGGAAGAAGAAGCCGTCGCAGGTCGCGCAGTAGGAGACGCCGCGCCCGGACAGCCGCTCCTCGTTGGGGAGCTCGAGCTTCTTGTAGCCCGAGCCGGTGGCGAGGATCACCGCCTTCGCGGTGAAGGTGCCGTCGGCGGTCTTCACGACCTTGACCGGGCCGGTCAGGTCGACCTCGACCACGTCGTCGGCGACCAGCTCGGCGCCGAAGCGCTCGGCCTGCGCGCGCATCTCGTCCATCAGGGCCGGGCCCTGGATGCCGTCGCGGAAGCCCGGGAAGTTCTCGACCTCGGTGGTGTTCATCAGCGCACCGCCGGCGGTCACCGACCCCTCGAACACCAGCGGCTGGAGCTGGGCGCGGGCGGCGTAGATGGCGGCTGTGTAGCCCGCCGGGCCCGAGCCGATCACGATCAGCTCGCGGGTCTCGTCGGTCATGGATCCTCCGTGTCAGGTACGCCGAGAGGACTCGGCGTGGGGCTGCTGCAACAACGACGATCGTAGGCCGCGCATTCCCGCGGGCACGACAGGCTCGGCCACCTGGACAGGTCGCGAGCCGGTCGCGAGCGGGTCAGGATCGGGTCAGCGTGATCGAGCGCAGCACGGTGCCGGTGCCGCACTGGAGGACCTCGGCGACCTGGGTCGACCCGACGGGCCGGCGGAAGGCGACGACGGCGGGGGCGCCGGCGTACGTGGCCCCCAGGAGGTAGCCGCGCCCGAAGTCGGCGCGCGCGCAGGTGAAGCCGGGCGCGCTGTGGACCCTCGTCGAGCGGTACGTCGTGTCCGGCGGGATCTGGCGGCGCAGCCGCAGCAGGTCGGTGCGCAGGGAGGGCCGGTGCAGGAGGCTGTCCATCTGGGCCCGGTAGGACTGGGGCTCCGCCGCCGTGCGGCCGTCCGCGCTGCCGCCGACCTGGTTGTGCTCGGCGTCGTCCAGGGGTCCCGCGGCGTTCGGGACGCCGTCGGCGGGGGTGCGGCTGACCCCGGTGTCGCTGGAGGCCGCCGGCTGCGCCGGGGTGTCGTCGTGCAGCAGGGGTACGCCGATGCCGGCCACGACCACGGCCGCCGCCGCCACGAAGAGCGCGGCGAAGGTCCGACGCCTGCGGCTCGAGAGCGGTACGACGGGAGCCAGGTGCTCCGCCGGCCCGGCCGGCTCCTCGCCCGACCGCTCGGCGACCAGGTCGGTCAGCGCCGCGTCCAGCCGCTCGGCGACGTCGGCCGGCAGCGCGGGCACCTCGGCGCCGACCGAGCCGAGCAGGCGGCGTACGGCTGCCTCCCGCTCGGGGGTGAGCTCGGCTTCGTGGGTCATGGCGCTTCCTGGTGGTGGGTCGGTGGGTCAGTCGGCAGGTGGGGTCGGTGGCCCGCGCGGCGTCTCGGATCCGACGTACGACGAGGCCGGGGGGTTCCCGGGGGCGGGTGTGAGGCTGCTCTCGGTCCCCGGGTCGGTGTCGAGCAGCTCGGTGAGCAGCCCGCTCAGCCGCGCCCTCGCCCGGCTGCACCGGCTCTTCACGGTCCCGACCGCGCAGTCGAGCATCGCGGCCACCTCGGCGACCGGGTAGCCCTCCATGTCGACGAGTACGACGGCGGCGCGCTGCTCGTCGGGGAGCAGCCGCAGCGCGGCGTGCACGAGCTCGGCGCGCTCGCGGCGCACCGCCGTCTCGGCGGGGTCGAGGGTGTCGGCGACGGTCTGCAGCGAGCCGCGGTCGCCCAGGTCGTCGAGCTCGTCGGGCAGCTGCTCGGTCCGCCGGACGGCCCGGCGGCGCAGCAGGTCCAGGCAGGCGTTGACCACGATCCGGTGCAGCCAGGTCGTCACCTGGGCGTCCCCGCGGAAGGAGTCGGCGCGCCGGAAGGCCGCGATCATCCCCTCCTGCAGCCCGTCGGCCGCCAGCTCCGCGTCGCCCGTGGTGCGCACGGCGACGGCCCAGAGCCGGTCCCGGTGCCGGCCGAAGAGCTCGCCGAACGCGTCGGGCTCGCCCGCGACGTGGGCGGCGAGCAGCTCGGCGTCGGTGCGTCCGGGCTCACTCACCCCGGACGACCACTTCGGCGATCGTGCCGCGGTATCCGCCGCTGACCGCGGGCAGGTGGGTCAGCCAGAGCACGACGTACTGCCCGGTCGGGGACGAGATCGGGGTCAGGTCGAGCGTGGATCCGGTCGCGGTCCCGCTCGCCGCCGGCCGTCCGGTGGGGGCAGCCGTGGGTCGCACCGCATCGACGTACAGCTGCACGGTGGTGGGCTCGCCCGCGAGCCGGACCGAGACGTCGCTGACGGTGTGCTCGGCGCCGAGGTCGACGACCAGCCCGACGCCGCTGGTGAGCGCCCGCTTCCCCCCGAGCTGGTCGAAGTACGTCGCCGTCGACCACGTGGTCGCCGGGTCGCCGTCGACGGCCCTCGGGGCCTCGGCGTTGTTCGCGTCGGTGTGCCGGATCGGGTCGAAGCCGGCCGCGCGCAGGCCGGTGAGCGCGACCTCCGGGTTGGTGATCGCGGTGCTGCTGGTGGTGCTCTTGTCCGAGGACGGCTTGTTGCCGAGCATGGTCCGGCCGCTGCCCAGGTTGAAGGCGACCGCGATCGCGAACAGCAGCAGCAGCGCCACCAGCACGCCCAGCCCGAGCCGCAGCCAGCTGCGGCCCGGCATCGCGTCCTGCTCGCCGGTCGTGGCCAGCGCCAGCTCGGCGTCGTGGTCCCACGGCCAGTAGCCGATGGTCTCGCCGGTCGGGACCGGCCGGTCGAGCGGGTGGTGCGCCTCCGGCGGCGGAGGTACGTCGTCGCGCGGCCGTCGCGCGGGCTGCCCGTCGGGCGGGTCCGGGGCGAACAGCGGCCGCTCGGGCGGCTCCTCGAAGGGGGGCGGCGGCGGGGGCGGGTTGCTGCGCGTGCGCAGCCACTCCACCTCGTCGTCGTCGCCGAAGACCGGCATGCCGGGCTCGGTGGGCAACTCGCTGACCAGGGGGATGGAGTCGTCGGGCTCGCGGCCGGGCTCCGGCTCGTCGGCCTGCGCCTCGTCGTCCACGACCTCCTCGGCCGGCGGGTCCTCCTCCGCGGGCGGGTCCGGGTCGACGTCGTCGACCATCGGGTCGCAGATCGAGGGCAGGTCCAGCGGCCGGATCTGGTTGATCGGCAGCACGGTGGCGGCGAGCGCCTCGGTGAGACCGGTCGGGTCGCCGACGAAGTCGAGCAGGGCGGAGGCGATCGCGCCCGCGGTCGCGACGTCGAGCGAGGTGGTGGCGACGGGCGCGCGGCGTACCCAGTGCCGGCGCCGCAGCTGGGGGTCGGCGGCCTCGGCCGTCGCGCGCCAGAGCTCGTCCAGTGGCTTGGGTACGCCGGCGCGCACCTGCCGCGGCGAGAGCACCTCGTCCGCGGTGCGGGGCGCCGCCGGCACCAGCGAGCTGGACGGGCCGGGCCAGGAGCCGGTGAGGGCGCTGTAGAGCAGACCGCCGAGGTCGCCGAGGTCGGTGGTGAACCGATCCCCGGGCAGGCCGTGCAGGGCGGCGTCGACGCAGAACCCGATCAGCCGGACCGCGCCGAACCGGTCGATGAGCACGTTCTCGGGGTTGAGCCGGCCGTGGGCGACGCCGGCCCCGTGCGCGCGCTCGATGGCGCCGGCGATGTCCGCGACCAGCCAGGCCGACCGCCGCGGCCCGATCGGGCCGTTGTTCGCGAGCAGCAGGTCCAGCGAGGTGCCGGTGCCCCACTCGTTGACCACGTAGCAGAGGCCGTCGCGGGTCTCGGCGTCCAGCACCCGCAGGATCCGGGGGTCCAGCACGGTCGCCGACGCCTGGGCGGCGGCGATCAGCCCCGGGGCGCGGGCATCGTCCTCGGCGATGACGTGCAGGGCGACGTACCGCTCCAGGATGCGGTCGTGCGCTCGCCAGAACCGCCCACCGCCGCTCTCGCTGAGCAGATCGATCAAGCGATAGCGACCGGCGAGAAGATCTCCGGGCCGGGTCGACAGCGCCACGATCCCCATCCTATGCACTTCGATGGGCCGAGCGTGTCTCCACCAGCGTCGGCGGTTACTACAGAACCGCTTCGAGGTGCAGACGGGATTCCGCCGACGCCGGCTCCCGCCACGCTGCCGGCCGCGATCCCGAGGACTATCGCCGGAGCCGGCGGGCGAGGGTGTCGGCCACGTCGGTGAGCTCGGTGAGCCGGAACGGCCCCGCGAGCCAGAGCAGCAGCACGCCGAGGACCACCCCGTCGACGCCGAGCTGGACCGCCGCCCACTCCCAGCCCGGACGCGAGGTCAGCTCGAGCACGGTGTCGTGCCCGATCCGGTCCATCACCCAGGTCACGCCGACGGCGAGGCCCGTGGCGGCGAGCAGCCGGACCACGAAGCCGGCCCACTCCCGCACCCGCAGGACGCCCAGCGTGCGGACCAGCACCGTCGTGGACAGCACCGCGCCGACGCCGTACGCCGCCGCATAGGCCACCACCAGCATCGGTGAGGTCTGCCGCGGGTCCGCCAGGCCGACCAGCGTCACGGCCGCGGCGACGTTGACGGCGGCGACCACGCACTGGATGTAGAACACGGTGCGGTTGCGCTCCAGGGCGTAGAAGCCGCGCAGGGTCAGGTAGTGGATGGTGAAGAAGAGGACGCCGATGCCGAACAGCGCGACAGTCGGCGCGTAGCGGGGGTACGACGTCGCGGTGGCGCCGTGGCCCCACATCACGTGCGCGAGCGGGAGCGCGATCACCGGCAGCACCGCGGCGAACGGTACGACGACGGCCAGCGCCGAGCGCATCGTGCTCGACAGCGTGCGGGCCAGCGCCGCGGTGTCGTGGTCCGCGGCCGCGCGGGAGAGCCGCGGCAGGACGGCGGTCGCCAGCGAGACGGTGATGATCGAGTGCGGGACCTGGGTGATCAGGAAGGCGTTGGAGTAGACCGTGATGCCGGTGCCGTCCGGGCCGGCGGCCGTGCCGCTGGTGGCCAGCCGCGTCACCACGACGTACGCCGCCTGGTTGACGATCACGAACAGGACCGTCCACACGCCGAGCCGCAGGGTGTGGCCCAGGCCGGTGCCGCGCCAGTCGAAGCGTGGCCGGATCCGGACCCCGGCGCGGCGCAGGTAGGGCACCAGGATCACGAACTGGGCCGCGATGCCGAGGGTGGACCCCACGCCCAGCAGCAGCTCCTGCCCGGAGCTGAACCCGCCGTGCTGGGCCGCCGTACCGGCCGTGCCGAAGTGCCACAGGTAGACGACCAGCACCGCGATCGCGATCACGTTGTTGGCGATCGGCGCCCACATCATCGGCCCGAACCGGCCGCGGGCATTGAGGATCTGGCCGACCAGCACGAACATCCCGTAGAAGAACACCTGCGGCAGGCAGTAGCGCGCGAACGCGATCGCCGAGTCGCGCTCGGCACCCATGCCGGGGGCGAAGTACTGGTGCGAGAGCAGCACCCGCATCACCAGCGGTGCGGCCACGACCAGCAGCACGGTCACCACGGCCAGGAAGCAGCAGGCGAGGGTGACCACGCGGTCGACGTACGCCTGCCCGCCGTCGGCGTCGTTGCGCATCGCCCGCACCAGCTGCGGCACCAGCACGGCGTTGAAGACGCCGCCGGCCAGCAGGATGTAGAGCATGTTCGGCACCGTGTTGGCCACGGTGAAGATGTCGGCGTGGACGCTGGCGCCGAGCGCCATCGCGAGCAGCGTGGAGCGCAGCAGGCCGCTGACCCGGGAGAACGCCGTACCGGCGGCCATGATCGCGCTGCTGGCGAGGATCCCGGACTGGGTGTCGGCGCCGGTGGGGCTGGGGCTGTCGGCGGCAGCGCTCACGCGGTGGCCTCGGCTCGGCGCTGCCGGTGCCGCCGCAGCCGGCGCACGAGCCGGACCGCGATGGCGAAGAACAGGATCCCGGCGCCGGTGCCGAGGATCACCCAGATCACGATGCCGACCGAGCCGGACCGGATCGGGACCGTGACGGTCGCGCCGATCGGCGTACCGGAGGAGTTGGTGACCACCAGGCGCAGGTTGTGCACGCCCGCCCGGCTGGTGTGGGCGTCGAGCCGGACCGAGGCGCGCGAGTGTGCGGCGAGCTCGACCGGGTCGGTGCGGTCGATGCGCGCCCCGTTGGCATCGGCGGTGATCTCGACGGTCACGGGGACGTCGAGGCTGTTGGTGAGGGTCACCGCGAAGCTGCCCTCGGAGGAGGAGAGCGTGACGCTGGGTGGCGCGCCGATGGTGACGCCGGCCAGCTGGGCCTCGATCCAGTCGCGCGAGGCGGTCAGCCGGCTCGGCGCGTCGGCATCGGTGTCGGCGGCCACCGAGTACGACATGCCGGCCAGCGCCTCGCCGGTGACCTCGGAGCCCATCTTGGCGTTGGCGGTCGCCGTGGTGTCCGTGCCGTCCTTGGCCTTCGGGGCGGTGAGGATCGACTGCAGGAGCTGACCCTGCTGGACCAGCTGCTGGGCCTCGCCCTGCGCGTCGAGCTGGGTCTGGTCCGCGGCGTGCGACGCGGGGAGCCTCAGGGAGTCCGGCTCGATGGCGGCCGTCCCTCGCGCCAGCACGTCGGAGACGGTGGTGAGGTTGAGCCACGGCTGGTCCAGGCCGCTCCAGAACCGGTCCGCCCCGCCCGCGCCCATCCCCGCCGGCAGCTGTACGACGAGCGGGCGCTCGTCCCCGGACAGCAGCCGCACCGCGGCCTCGGCCAGGATGCGCTGCCGGACGGCGAGGCTGCTGAGCGGCTGCTCGGGGTCGGGCCCGCCGGCAGCCGCGCCCGCCGAGGTCGCCACGAACGGGTGCTGCCCGACGGTGCCGCCCACGACCGGACGGCGCAGCATCTGGTCACCGACCAGCGCGATGGCGTGGTCCCGAGCCGCGGTGATGCCGGCCGGGTCGAGGTAGCCGTCGGGGCTGGCGATCGCGCGACGGGTGGGGATCCTCCAGCCGGAGAGGACGCCGGTCTCGGCCCGCGCCCAGGTGTAGAGCTGCGCGGTGAACCCGGAGTCGAGCAGGGCGGGGTCGCCGTACGGGAGCGCGAGGAGCTGCCCGGAGACGAAGCCGGAGCGCGCCTGCTCCAGCCAGGCCGTCGACGCGGTCGCGAGCGGGCCGGCGCTGCCGGAGCCGCTGGTCCCGGTGCCGAGGCCGGTCGGGGAGGAGGACGAGGAGCTGGTGCCGGCCCCCGGCGTCGGGACCAGGCGGGGCGGGTTGCCGTCGGCGAGCTGCTGGGCCGCGTCGATGACAGCGGGGTCGACCAGCCAGGTCATCGGCCGCCCGGCGGCCGCCCGGCCGATGGTCAGCGCGTCGGTCAGGGCCCCGCCGGACGACAGGCGGGTCAGCCAGGTGTCGGTGTCGCTGAGCCGGCCGTCGCGCTCGTGCTGGACCGTGGTCCGTACGGGCACCACGACGGCGGTGTCGAGCACCGGGCTGCCCGGCTTGGTGGAGGTGGGGACGTAGGGAAGGAAGGTGCGGGCTCGGCCGTCGGCGATGGAGTCGCGCGCGGTCGTCTCGCTCTGGCCGATCGCCTGGACGCCGAACCAGTAGACGCCGGCCTGGGGGTCGGCGAGGTTGGCCCGGAGCACCTGCTGGGAGATCGTGAGCGTGAACGGCACCGTCGCGCCCGGTGCGATCGAGGCGATCTCCTGCTTGCTCGACTCCTCGACGATGCGCGTGCCCACCGGGCTCGCCTCGTCGGTCGCGGCGCCGTCGGCCAGGGCCGCCGAGGTCGTCATGGGCGGCGGGCAGCTGCCGTTGCCCGTGCACTCGTCGTCGTCGAGGTAGGGGTAGAGGTTGACCTGGGTCCAGGCCACGGTGTCGGTGTTGTGCACGGTGCCGCTGACGACGAGGGGCCCGTGACGCGGCAGCACGCCGGGCGTGATCCGGCTCAGCGAGATCCGCAGCGGCGCATCGCCGGAGTGGTCGGCGTCGTCGGAGTGCGCGGCCGGCAGCGTGGCCACGGACAGCGCGAGGCATCCGAGCAGGCCGGTCGCGGCACGCGACAACCACCTGCCCACAGACACCCCCCGAGCGTAGTGGGGCTCTTGCGCGATGCACTGAACGGCAGGCCGACCTCCTAGAATCACGGCCCGTGACCGACGCCGTACCGCCCGCACCCGCAGAGCCGCTGCGGCTGGTCGACGTCCAGGCGGCGGTGACCGCCGAGCTGGACCGGATCGCCCCGGTCATCGACGAGCTCGGCGGCCTCTTCGCCGCGGCGGGACACGAGCTGGCCCTGGTCGGCGGCCCGGTCCGCGACGCCATGCTGGGCCGCCGCTCCAACGACCTCGACCTCACGACCTCCGCGCGTCCCGAGCAGACCGACAAGATCCTCAAGGCCTGGGGCGACGCCTGGTGGGACATGGGCCGCGACTTCGGCACGATCGGCTGCCGCAAGGGCGACTGGATCGTCGAGGTGACGACGTACCGCTCCGAGGCGTACGACGCCGACAGCCGCAAGCCCGAGGTCAAGTACGGCGACAACCTCGCCGGCGACCTCGGCCGCCGCGACTTCACCGTCAACGCGATGGCCGTGCGGCTGCCCGGCCGCGAGCTCGAGGACCCCTACGGCGGCGTCCTCGACCTGGCGAGCCGCGTCCTGCGCACCCCGGGCACCCCCGAGGACTCCTTCTCCGACGACCCCCTGCGGATGATGCGGGCCGCGCGCTTCGCCGCCCAGCTCGGCTTCACGGTCGCGCCCGAGGTGGTCCAGGCGATGACCGAGATGGCCGACCGGATCGAGATCGTGTCGGCGGAGCGGGTGCGCGACGAGCTGGTGAAGCTGATCTGCGCGCCGTACCCCCGCCTCGGCCTGACCCTGCTCGTCGACACCGGCCTCGCCGACCGGGTGCTGCCCGAGCTGCCGGCCCTGCGGCTGGAGCGCGACGAGCACCACCGGCACAAGGACGTCTACGAGCACACCCTGACCGTGCTGGAGCAGGCGATGGCGCAGGAGGACCGCCTCGGTGGCGAGCCCGACTTCGTCTCCCGCTTCGCCGCCCTGATGCACGACGTCGGCAAGCCGAGGACCCGCCGCTTCGTCGAGGACGGCACGGTCACCTTCCACCACCACGACGTGGTCGGCGCCAAGATCACCCGCAAGCGGATGAAGGCGCTGAAGTTCAGCAACGACCAGATCGACCAGGTGGGCCGGCTCGTCGAGCTGCACCTGCGCTTCCACGGCTACGGCTCGGGCGAGTGGACCGACGCGGCCGTACGTCGCTACGTCCGTGACGCCGGCTCCGAGCTGGAGCGGCTCCACATCCTGACCCGCGCCGACTGCACGACCCGCAACCAGCGCAAGGCAGACCGGCTCCGGCGTACCTATGACGACCTCGAGGCCCGGATCGCCCGGCTGGCCGAGGAGGAGGAGCTGGCCTCGATCCGGCCCGACCTCGACGGCAACCGGATCATGGAGATCCTCGGCATCGGCCCGGGTCGCGAGGTCGGCGAGGCCTACCGGTTCCTGCTCGAGCTGCGCCTCGACAACGGCCCGATGAGCGAGGACGACGCCGCGGCCGCGCTGCGGGAGTGGTGGGCCACCCGCAGCTGAGAACGGACCGAGCCGCCCCGCGGATGCGGGACGGCTCGGCCGAGGGTCGTGCTCAGCGGGAGGTCACTCGGTGCAGTGACCCGGTCCGGTGAGCCCGATGTTGTAGCTGCCCAGCGTCGTGGCCAGCGAGACGAACTGCTGACGCACGCTGCTGCTGGACTTCATCGCCGCCACCTGGGCCGGGGTGTAGGTGGTCAGCAGGGACTTGCCCTGGTTGAACGCCGACAGCACGGTCGCCGGGATGCTCGCACCGTCGAGCTGGTTGAGATCCGCGGCGGCCCACTGGTGGGCCAGGTTGTAGTAGGCGTTGCCCGCCGGCGAGGCGTTGAACATCTGCAGCCAGGTCTGGCCGCTCAGGAAGAACATGGCCCCCGAGCCGCCGACCTGCGCCCAGGTGTCGTCGTACGGCGCCGGGCCGGCCAGCGAGTGGGTCTTCCAGTAGCCCTGGGTCAGCGTGCAGCCGGTCGCGCAGGCGACGTTCGCGTTCACCGTCCAGGAGTCGGAGCCGTGCGCGCCGGAGCCGGCGAGGAACGACGCGGTGTTGGTGAAGGCGTTCGTGCCGCAGGCCAGCTGCACGTCGGCGGTGGCCGGCGTACCGAAGGTCAGGGCGTAGGTGAACGTCTTCGGCGCCTGGGCGGCACACACCGTGCCGAGGGCGCCCACCTTGGTGTCGCTGACCGCGACGCACTCGTCGACCTTGGTGACCGTGGCGTTGGCGAAGGACACCGGGGCGGTGCCGGAGTAGTCCTGCGTGCTGCCGTTGACCGTCGCCGACCCGTCGGATCCGAAGTCGTGGTTCTGCAGCGTCGCCGTGCCGGTATTGGTGCGGTCGGTGCTGTCCGGCAGCGGACCCGCGTAGCTGCAGGTCAGCGAGTCGCCGGGGGCGATGGTCAGCTGCGGGCAGCTGACCGGGACCGTGATCCCACCGGAGACGACATCGGTCACCGCGGTGAGGTGGGCCGTCTGCACCGGGTTGTTGTTGGTGACGATGATGTCGCCCGTGACCGACTGCCGGGTGTCGGCGGAGCTGGCCGAGACCTTGACCGAGTAGTTCACGGGGAACGTCTCCCCCTCGGCCAGGAGCAGCGAGGACCTGTCCGCGGACTTGTCGATGTTCCAGGTCCAGGTGCGGGTCAGCGACGTGGACGCGTCCTTCGCCACCACGAGCTTGTCGCAGGCCACCGTGACCGACGCGTCGTCGCTCTGCCCGGTCTCGGTGATGGTCGCGGTGTTGGGGTTGACGCCCTTGTCCGCGCAGGTGAACTTCCGGTCGTACGACGTGGAGCCGGTGTCGCTGAACGAGCCGAGGGAGCCGTGCTGGGAGTCGGTCACGTGGATCGTGCTGTTCACGACCGTCGTCGGGTCACCGAAGTGCACCGCGGCCTCGCCGTACCCGCCGTGGACGGGGGTGCCCGCCGCGGTCGTGACGGTCGCCCGGTTCGTCCGGTCGCTGCCGTCGGAGAGGGTGCCGGAGTAGCTGCAGTCGAAGGACCCGCCGGCCGCGAGCTGGTACGGGAACGTGACCGGGCAGGACACATTGCCGGTGAGCGAGTCGGTGACGCCGGTGACCGTGGCGGCCACGGCGTTCGGGTTGCTCACGTGGATGGAGCCCGACATCGCCCAGGCGCTGTCGGTGCTGCCCGTCCTGGTCACCTTGACGGTGTACGTCGACGTACCGCTGTCGCCCTGGAACAGGTCCCACGACGCCGGGGTGACGGACTTGTCGATCGTCCAGTTCCATGCGCGGGTGTAGGTGGTGCTCACGGTCTTGGACACCGACAGGGTCGGCTCGTAGCAGAAGATGACGTGGCTGAAGCCGGCCCACATGCCGCTGGCGTTGAGCGGCGGGTGCAGGTCGGTGTCGCTGGTCACCGCGCCCACGCCCGCGTAGTCGTAGACGTTGTAGGCGGCCGAGCCCTTGACGAACACGGCCTGGACCGGGCTGCTCGCCTGGGAGAAGTCGAAGGCGTTGCCGTTGCCGTCGTCGTAGGTGTGGATGTGCACCATGAAGGTGCCGTCGCCGAAGGACTGGTCGGCGAAGCTCGTCGTCCAGCCGGCCGCCTCGTAGCCGATCGTGCCCGTCGGGCAGTCGGTGACCTGCGCATTGCCGTCGTGGGTGACGGGTGCGACCAGGGCCGCGTTCGCGGGCGCGGACGTCGCGGTGAGCGCGACGGAGGCGAGGAGCGCCGCCCCCGCCGTACCGATCCATCGCGCGGTGCGGTGGGTCTTGCGCCGATGGCGCGCGTGAAGAGCCATACCAGTTCCCCCCAGGAGCCGATAGAGATGAGATGAGGCGGGAAGTCCTCATCGGCGACGTTAGGCATCGGAGGGCGCTGCGGGGCCGGAGTGCGGAACTCTTTACCGCCGGCGGCCCAGAATTGTCCGACTGGTCCAGCCCACCGAGGTGCGGGGCGTCGCTCACACCCTCGGGACGTACGAACGCCCCGGCCGGCGGTCTGGAGAGACCGCGGGCCGGGGCGTCCGTGACGTCGCGAGGGTGCAGAGGTGCCGCCTCGCGTCGGGTCAGGCAGGCGGCGGCGGGGGCGGCGGCGTGCCGCCCTGGTTCTGCTGCGCCTGGTTCCGCAGGTCCTCGAACGCGCTCTTCGCGCCCCCGCTCTGCAGGGTGAGGAACGCGCCGACACCCACGCCGATCATCGCGAGGACGCCGATCCACAGGCCGAAGCCGAGGGCGCCGTCGGAGAGCCGGACGATCACGAAGATGACGCCGAACAGCAGGGTGAGCGCCGCGAGCGCGACGCTCGCCAGGTCGGCCTTCGCCGCATCGAGCGGTACGACGCCCGCCAGCCGGGCACCCTCGTAGGCGACCAGCACGATGGTCAGCAGCCACGCGACGACACCGATCTGGTGCCAGCCGGACGCGCTCGCGGAGACGCCGAACATCGAGATGTGGTACCACGGCAGGAAGCTGCTGATCAGCAGGAGCAGGGCCGCTCCGGGCAGGACCAGCTTCGGGACGGACAGTGCGTTGGATGGGGGCATGAGGTCTCCTGGGTCGGTCCGCGTCGTCGAGCGGATCTTGCGTCAGACAACTGGGGATCAAACCCGGTGTCAAGCAGCCCAGGAACGCCTAAGGGCCGGTCTCCCGCGGGAGACCGGCCCTTCGCCGTACTGAGGTGAGGATCAGCCCTTGATGAACGCCTCGAGCTGCAGGCGACCCTCGGTGTCCTCGATCTGGACCGGCGGGCTCTTCATGAGGTACGCCGACGCGGGCAGGATCGGGCCGCCGATGCCGCGGTCCAGGGCGATCTTCGCCGCGCGGACCGCGTCGATGATGATGCCCGCGGAGTTCGGGGAGTCCCAGACCTCGAGCTTGTACTCCAGGTTCAGCGGGACGTCGCCGAACGCGCGACCCTCGAGGCGCACGTAGGCCCACTTGCGGTCGTCGAGCCACGCCACGTAGTCCGACGGACCGATGTGGACGTTCTTGGAGTCGATCAGGCCGGCCAGCGGGCCGGTCAGGTTCGAGGTCACGGCCTGGGTCTTGGAGACCTTCTTGGACTCCAGGCGCTCACGCTCGAGCATGTTCTTGAAGTCCATGTTGCCGCCGACGTTGAGCTGGTAGGTGCGGTCCAGCACCACGCCGCGGTCCTCGAACAGCTTGGCCATCACGCGGTGGGTGATGGTCGCGCCGACCTGGGACTTGATGTCGTCGCCGACGATCGGGACGCCGGCGTCCTCGAACTTCTTGGCCCACGCGGGGTCGGAGGCGATGAAGACGGGGAGGGCGTTGACGAAGGCCACGCCGGCGTCGATCGCGCACTGGGCGTAGAACTTGTCGGCCTCCTCCGAGCCCACCGGGAGGTAGGAGACGAGCACGTCGACCTTGGCGTCCTTGAGCGCCTGGACGACGTCCACGGCCTCGGCGGGCGACTCGTCGATCGTCATCCGGTAGTACTTGCCCAGACCGTCGAGGGTCGGGCCGCGCTGGACCTCGACACCGAGGGTCGGCACGTCGCAGATGGAGATGGTGTTGTTCTGCGAGGCGTTGATGGCCTCGGAGAGGTCCTTGCCGACCTTGAGGTCGTCGACGTCGAAGGCGGCGACGAACTCGACGTCAGAGACGTGGTAGTCGCCGAACTTGACGTGCATCAGACCGGGGACGGAGCCCGCCGGGTCGGCGTCCCGGTAGTAGTGCACGCCCTGGATGAGAGACGTGGCGCAGTTGCCCACGCCGGCGATCGCTACGCGAACCGAACCCATAGGAGGTCCTTCCTTACTTTTCTTGAGTGGTGGTGGGCGTGGTGGCCGCACCACGCTCGGCGTTGATGAGCTCGGAGAGCCAGCGGACTTCCCGCTCGACCGACTCGACACCGTGCCGCTGCAGCTCGGTGGCGTACCGGTCGACCTCCTTCTGCGTCATCGCCAGGTCACGCTGGACCCGGTCGAGACGTTCTTGCAGCCGGGAACGCCGGCCCTCGAGCACCCGCAGCCGGATCTCCATGTCCGTGGAGGAGAAGAACCGGAACCGGATGTCGAAGTTGTCGTCCTCCCACGCAGCGGGTCCGACCTCGGACATCAGCCGGGCGAACTCGGCCCGGCCCTCCTCGGTCAGCTGGTAGGTGATCCGTTGGCGACGGGAGGGGACTCCCCCCGGCACGACCTCGGAGATCAGGTTGCCGCGCAGCATCTTCTTCAGCGCCGGGTAGAGCGAGCCGTAGGACAGCAGCCGCCCCCACCCGAGCATCAGGTTGAGCCGCTTGCGCAGCTCGTAGCCGTGCATCGGACCCTCGTGCAGCAGTCCGAGGACTGCGAGCTCGATGGTGTCTCCGCGCCGTGCCATGCGACCTATCGTACCGATATATCCGTGGAACGTGAACTTCCGATGGATCGCGAGTGTCGGACGCGTGCCGTTGGAGCCGTACGACGGGCCCTGCGTACCCTGATCCGCGTGGCTGCAGCGCAAGGAAACCGCCGGATGCCCCGATCGAGCGGAGCTCGCGCCGGGCGCTCCGCTCGACCCAAGGACTGGAAGTCGCGGCTCAAGCGCCTCACGCTGTGGGCGCTGGTCGCCTTCCTGATCTGCTCACTGATCGGGATCGTCGGCTTCATCATCGCCTACAAGTCGATCAACATCCCGGACCCGAACGCCGAGTACCTGACGCAGACGACCCACGTCTTCTACGCCGACGGCAAGACCGACCTGGGTGACTTCGCGGTCCAGGACCGCACCGCGATCCCGTTCGCCGAGATGCCGCAGACCATCAAGGACGCCGTGGTCGCGGCCGAGAACCGGAGCTTCTGGACCGACCACGGCATCGACCCCAAGGGCATCCTGCGCGCCGCGTTCAGCAACGCCCAGGGCAACGCGACCCAGGGCGGCTCCACGATCACCCAGCAGTACGTGAAGCTGCTGTACCTGACCCAGGAGCGCAGCATCAAGCGCAAGATCAAGGAAGCGATCCTGTCGCTGAAGATCCAGCAGCAGCTGTCCAAGCAGACGATCCTCGAGGGCTACCTCAACACCGTCTACTTCGGTCGGGGCGCGTACGGCGTCCAGGCCGCCGCCCGCTCCTACTTCGACGTCGACGCCAAGGACCTCACCCTGCGCCAGTCCGCCGTCCTCGCGTCGCTGGTCAACAACCCCAGCGGCCTGGACCCGGCCAACGGGAAGGCCTCGAAGGCGGCACTGCTCGAGCGCTACGACTACGTGCTGAACGGGATGGCGTCGATGGGCACCGCCGACCCCACCAAGGTCGCCAAGTACGTCGGTCACCTCCCCAAGTTCCCGACCATCAAGAGCGAGGACCGGTACGGCGGGCAGCGCGGCCACATCCTGTCCATGGTCAAGCAGCAGCTGCTCTCGCTCGGCTTCAGCGAGGCCGAGATCGCCGGCGGCGGCCTGCAGGTGACCACGACCTTCACCAAGAAGGCCATGAACGCCACCGCCCGGGGCGTGAAGAAGATCCGCCCCTCCGGGTTCGGCCCGCGCCGGCTGCACATCGCCGCCGCCTCCGTCCAGCCCGGCACCGGCGCCGTCCGCGGCCTGTACGCCGGCCAGGACTACCTGCTCTCCCAGCTCAACTGGGCCCTGCTCGGCGGCTCGGCGGGCTCGACGATCAAGCCGTTCGCGCTGGCGGCGGGTCTCAAGGCCGGCTTCTCGCTCAAGGACACCTTCCAGGGCAACGGTCCCTACACCTACCCCGACGGCCATGAGGTCAACAACGAGGGGAACACCCCCTACGGTGCCCACATCACCCTGCTCAAGGCGCTCGAGGAGTCGGTCAACACCGCGTTCGCCGACCTGACGATGTCCATCCCCGACGGCCCGCAGCGGATCGTGGACATGGTCAACGCGGCCGGCATCCCGCCCGCGACCGCCGCGAACCCGCCCTACGGCTTCCCCGACCACTCGCCGGGACAGGTGGCCGACTCGGGCGTGGCGCTCGGCTCGGAGACCGTGAGCCCGATCAACATGGCCAACGCCTACGCCACGATCGCGAACAAGGGCGTGGCGGCCGACGCCTACATCATCGAGAAGGTCGTGGACGCCGACGGCGTGACCCGCTACCAGCACGAGGTGACCACGCACCGGGCCATGTCGGCCGACATCGCCGCCGACGACACCTACGCCATGCAGCAGGTGGTCCAGCAGGGCACCGGCACGGCGGCACTGGCGCTCGGCCGGCCCGCGGCCGGCAAGACCGGGACGGCCACCAACGCCCTCGACCAGGTCTCCTCGGCCTGGTTCGCGGGCTTCACCCCGCAGATGTCGACGGCCGTCATGTACGTCCGCGGCCAGGGCAACGGCCAGCTCGACGGCTGGCTGCCGTCGTACTTCGGCGGTCACTACCCGGCCGAGACCTGGACCGAGATCATGAAGATCGAGATGGCTGGGCTCCCGGTGGAGGACTTCCCGCCGCCGGCGTACGTCGACGGCACCGCGCCGACCGGCGGGCACAGCCCGCTGCCGACCCGGGCGCCGCACACCCACCACACCAAGGCGCCGCAGTCCTCCTCGGCCCCGCCCGCGTCGTCCTCCGCGGCGACGACGGCCACCACCGGGCAGACGCACGGGCACGGCAACGGCGGTGGCCCGCCGACGCCGACGACGCCGAGCACCCCGGTCACGACCGCGACCGCGACGGCCACCGCCGCGACCCATGGGCCACCCAAGAAGAGCCTGCCTGCGGGTGGTACCCCCTGACATGGACACCCCCGACGAGCGCGTCCACCCGACCCGTGAGGACGGGGTCGTCGCGTCGCTGAGCGAAGCGGTCGGCGGGCCGATCGGCTCGCACGCGGGCCGCCACCGGTGGTGGACGCCCACCCGGGTCCTGCTGCTGCTGACCGCGGTCGTGTTCAGCCTGGGCCTGGTCCAGAAGGCGCCGTGCGCGCTCAGCTCCGGGCACGACCAGAACTGGACCTACACCCACATGTGCTACACCGACCTGCGGCCGCTGTACGTGCCGCGGGGGTTCGCCGAGGAGCACTGGCCCTACAGCGGCAACGCCGAGGTGCGGGCGCGCTACGAGACCATGGAGTACCCGGTCGGGATCACCTATTGGGCGTGGGGCACGGCCTGGGTCACCCACCTGCTCAACGGCTCGCCCGACATGGCGAAGCGGGCGGCCGAGCCGGTCGACCAGCTGGGCAGCGAACCGTCGGTCGTCAAGGAGATGACGATCTTCACGCTGGTCAACGCGGTCGGGTTCGGCGTGCTCGCCCTGCTCGCGACCTGGCTGCTCGCGAAGGTGAACCCGCGCCGGCCCTGGGACGCGGCGGTGTTCGCGCTGTCACCCGCGCTGGCGCTCGCAGGCCTGGTCAACTGGGACCTCCTCGCGGTCGCGACGGTCGCCGGGGCGCTCTGGGCGTGGTCGCGCGACCGGCCGCTCGTGGCCGGGCTGATGATCGGGCTCGGCACCGCCATCAAGCTGTACCCGCTGTTCCTCCTCGGCGCGGTCGCGGTGATCGTGATCCGTGAGCGGCGCTACTTCGACCTGTGGTTCGCCAGCGTCGGAGCCCTCGTCGGCTGGGCCGTGCTCAACGGGCCGCCGCTGGTGTTCGACGAGGCGCAGTGGCGCAACTTCTGGACCTTCAACTCCGGACGGCCCGCCGACCTCGGGTCGCTGTGGCAGGTCATCGTCCAGGCCAGCGGGCACGACATCGCGCCGCACACCATCAACCTGTGGTCGTGGGCCCTGTTCGGCGCCTGGTGCGCGGCGGTGGCGCTGATCGGCTGGAAGGCACGTCGCGCGACGATGGCCCAGCTCGGCTTCCTGATCGTGGCCGGCTTCCTGATCGTCAACAAGGTCTACTCCCCGCAGTACGTCCTGTGGCTGCTGCCGCTCGCCGCCCTGGCCCGCCCGCGCTGGCGTGACCAGATCGTCTGGCAGGCCTGCGAGGTCTTCTACTTCTGCACGATCTGGTGGTACCTCGCCGGCGAGCTGGCCCCCGCGGCCGGGGGCAACGCCGGCTTCTACTGGCTCGGCATCGGGGTCCGGGTGCTCGGCGAGCTCTACCTGATGGCGATGGTGGTGCGGGAGATGTACCGGCGCGAGCCGATGCGCGCCAGCCGCCCTCAGGAGATGTCGACCTCGTCGAACGCCGTCGCGGTGTAGCGGACACGGACCTCGACGGTCTCGCCCACCGCGGGCACGTGCGCGCCCGCGGGCAGGAACAGCATCGAGGCCTGCATGTGAGGCGGCTCGGCGAAGAGGCGGAGCTTGCCGTCGACGGAGTACGGCGATCGCACGAACCCGGCGGCGTCCAGACCGCCGCGGGCCAGGGTCGAGGCGCGCGCCTTGAGGGATGCCTCGCCGGTGGGCGCCTCGAGACCGATGCCGTGGGCGGTTCCGCCGCTGACCACGAGCAGGTGGCCGGGCTTGGGCGCGCTGCGGCCGCGGTAGCCGTAGTGCTCGCCCCGGTCGATCGGGTGCACGTCCAGGACGGTCGAGGTGACGGTGAGCGCGCCGCGGTCACCGAGCCACAGCCCGGTGCCGATCCGCGGGCGGATCGTGAAGTCGGCGTACTCCTCGCGGAGCCGGGTGAGCTCGACCGGGGTCAGGTGGCTGACCCAGATCGTGGTCGCCCGGGGGCCGGGGACGTCGGCGCCGATGTAGTCGGTGACCAGGCGCTTGACCTCGGAGTAGTGGCCGCCGGCCGCGAGCGGCAGGTGCAGCGCCAGGCCCTCGACCCGGGCGCCCGGATGCTTGCGCAGCAGGTCGCCCGCCTGCCAGAGCTCGGGTGCGCTCATGCCGTGGCGGCGCATGCTGGTCATCCGCTCGAGCACGACCCGGGCGCGCGGCTCCTGGGCGAGGAGGTCGCGCAGGTCCTCCAGGCGGCTGACCGTGTGGATCAGGTTCACGCCCTGCTGGGGGATCCACGGCCGCCAGGGGGTGAGGACCAGCAGGTCGCCGTCCCAGCGGGCCGAGAGCTCGGGCACCTCGTCGTAGGTGCCCGCCGCGATCGCGGAGACGTCGTGGCCGCGGTCGCGCAGCCAGCGGGCCTTGCGCGCCAGCCGGCCCAGGGTGAAGCCGTAGCCGTTGCCCTTGGCGACCGGCACCAGGCCCGGGTTGGCATCGGCGACCTGCTCGAGGTGCGCGCGCCAGCGGGGGCCGTCGACGTGGAGGGTGAGGCTCATCTGATCAGCGCCGTTCCATGTAGACCTGGAACGCCTTGTACAGCGGGCGGTTGATCGGGAGGTCCCACTCCCCGGCGTACTCCACGGCCTCGCCGCCGGTGCCGACCTTGAACTGGATCAGTCCCACGTGCGGGTCCTCGGAGTCGAGGGTCTCGGTGATGCCGCGCAGGTCGTAGACCGTGGCGCCCGCCGCGATCGCCTCGCGGATCATCGCCCACTGGATCGCATTCGAGCCGCGGACCTCGCGCTTGATCGTGGAGGAGGCGCCGTAGGAGTACCAGGCGTGCTGGCCGACGCGGATCGCGATCGTGCTGGCGACCAGGTCGCCCTCGTGGTGGGCGAGGTGGAGCCGGAAGCGCTCCGGGTCCTCGGCGGTGAGGGCGTCGTACATCGTCTGGAAGTAGGAGAGCGGCCGCGGGGTGAAGTGGTCGCGCTGGGCGGTGTGCACGTAGAGCTCGTGGAAGGCCGCGAGGTCCTCGTGGGTTCCGACGCTCGTCTCGACGCCCTCCTTGGCGGCCTTCTTGATGTTGCGGCGCCACAGCTGGTTCATGCCCTTGAGCACGTCGTCCTCGGTCCGGCCGGCGAGCGGGACCTGGAACACGAACTGCGGCTGGCCGGCGGCGAACCCGCCCTCGACGCCCTGGTGGCGCCAGCCGAGCCGGGTCAGCTGGCTCACGGCGCGGGCGCCGGCGGCGGGTCGCTCGGCGGGAGGGATCTGGGACAGCAGGCGTACGTCGGGATCGGCGATGCCGTCCTTGACCTGGGCCGTGGTCCAGCGGGCCGTGACGACCGGCGGCCCGATCCGCACGGCGAAGGCACCCTGCTTCCTCAGGTGCGCGGTGAGCGGGTCCAGCCAGGCGCCGAGGTCGTCGCTCTCCCAGTCGATGACCGGACCCTCGGGCAGATAGGCCAGGGACCTCTTGAGCTTCGGCAGCTGGCGGTACAGCACCAGCGCCGCGCCGACCTGGGAGCCGCCGGCGTCGAACCAGCCCAGCGACTCCGCCCTCCACTCGCTCTTCACCTTCGCCCACGCCGGCGTCTGCAGGAAGCTGGCGGACGGCAGGCTCGCGAGGTAGTCGTGGTGCTCGGTCGGGGAGATCGGGCGCACGCTCGGCATGGGGTCAGGCTACCGAGCGCCGGCTCGGCCCGGTCGCGCCCTACGGCGTGGGCGATGTGCGCGGCGTACGGGATATGCCTTTCCGGAATACCCCGGAAACCGGGGAAAGGGGCGCAATTGTCGATATGGGCACCTGATAACTTTCGTTAATACCGCTCGCAATTGAGCGTGGATCAACGGTTTTTCTCGGGGGAGGCGTTCGATGTGGCGACCAGGCGCGACCGACGGCGGGCGGCGACGTACCAGGAGATCGTGGCGGCCGCACGGGCCCAGCTGGCCGACGGCAAGGAGCTCGCGCTGCGCGGAATCGCCGACGCGATCGGGATGAGCTCGCCGGCGCTGTACCGCTACGTGGCGAGTCGCAGCCAGCTCGTCGACCTGGTGACCGAGACCATCGACGCCGACGCGGTGCGCGCGGTCGAGGCCGACGTCGAGCGCTATCCCGAGGGCGACCCCGCCGCGCGCTGGGTCTCGGGATGGGCCGGCTACCGGCAGTGGGCGCTACGCCACCGCGGGGAGTTCCGGCTCGTGATCGGGCATCCCCGCAGCGGTGGCGAGTGCCCCTCCAGCCTGCGGGAGGCGTCCGACGGCTACCTGGGCACGCTGCTGCACGACCTGTGGCGGCACCAGGGCTTCGAGGTTCCGGAGCCGGTCGTGGCGCCAGCGGAGCAGCTCGAGGCCGGTACCCGGTCGGGGCGCACGGCCCAGTGGCCGGCCGGGCTGGCCTGGCTGCACCAACGCGTCTCGGCGTCGCACAACGGGATCATCGCCCTCGAGGTGACCGGCTACGTGCCCGACGAGATGGTCGCCAACGGCGCCCTCTTCCGCGAGACCGTCCTGGACTGGTTGCCGCGCCTCGGCCTCCAGCGCGACACCGCTCGGCTGGCCTCGGTGCTGGACGCTGAACTCGCGGTGTGACCGGGCTTTCCGAAAAGAAAATCATTCGGGGCAATACGGCCTGTGGTCTAGACATCGGTAATCGGGCGAGTTAAGAATCGTCACAGGGAGCGCGGATAGTCGATCGACCAGCCACGTTCTTGCCACGGGTTCACCGGGTGATCTGGGGGATCACCGGTTGCCGGTGGCGGTGGTGGGAGGGCCGCCCATTTCGCAGCCCGCGCCGATCCTGCCGACCAGTTTCCTCGGGGATTCGAAGCGGCGCGGGAGCGTCGCGGGTCAGGACGGTGACGCAGATGGGCGCACTCGCGGCGACCGCTCAGCGCGGTCGAACCGCACGCGGAGGGCTTGTGGCCCGCTCCGCGCTGCGGTTCCTCGCGCTGCTCGGCTTCGCCTGCGCAGCGGTCATCCTGTTCAGCACCGCGGCCAACGCGGACAGCGGCTCCACCGGCCCCACCGGCACCGCGTCGAGCCCGACCCCGGCCTCCAGGCCGGGCCTGGTGCCGGGTCTGCTCACGACCGCGAAGACCCTGCTCCACCCGGCCACGGCGTCGGTCTCGGCGCCCACCGTCGCGGGAGGTACGCCGAGCTCGCCGGTCGCCCCGGTCGCTCCCGCGGAGACCACTGCCGCTCACCACGCCTCGACCTCCGGCGTCCCGGCCGCGCACGGCGTCCTGCCGATCCTCGCCGCCGTCGCCTCGGCTCCGGCCGCCCCGTCGGCTCCGGCCGCCCCGGTCGCGCTGCCCCTGCATGACGCGCTGACCCCGGTGATCGCGGCCGCCGCCCACGGAGTCACCAGCACCGTCGACGTCCTCTCCGACAGCACCTCGTCGCTCCCGGTCCTCGGCCTGGCGACCAGCCTGCTGCGCGACGCCGGCACGGCGACGACCGGTGCGGTCGTCTCCACCGTCGACTCGCTGACCACCCACCTCGACGCCCAGCTGGACACCCAGCTGGCCCTGGTCGTCGCGACGACCGGTGGTCTGGTCGCCCCGCTGACCGGCGGCGGCTCCAAGGTCTCGGCCGCTGGCCCGCCGGCCGCGTCCGCGGGCGGCCCGTCCGCCCCGACGTCCGCCGCCGGCGTACCCGGTACGGCCGTGATGCCGGTCCTCGGTGGCATCCGGCTCCCCGTTCCCGCCCTCACCCCCGCGCTGCACGGAACGGCCCCCGACGTCATGCCGGCGCCGCCGCGCTCGGTGGGCCCCGCCACCGCGGTGCAGTCCGCTCCGGTCTTCGTCGCCTACGCGGCTCCGGCGATCGGTGCAGTCGGTACCGCCACCGGCACCCTGCCGGGACCTGCCGCCGGTGCGTCCGCCGGCGGGCACGAGCAGACCGAGGTGCCGCGCGGCTTCGACTTCCGCACGGTCATGGCGATCGGGCGTCCTGCCGCCCCGGTCGTCCGGCCGCTGCCGGGGACCCCGCTGGTCGACCCGGGGTTCTCGCCGGACTGAGCTCGAGGTTCCCGCGTCGTACGTCCTGACGCGGGAGCCGCCGACCCGACGACGGCCGCGTCGCGGCCCGCTCGCCGACCCTGTCGACGGCGTTCGCAGGGAGTCATCCCTCCCATCGCAGAACCACTTCCTCGAAGCGATACCTGAAACAGGAGTACGCAGATGTCCATCACGTCTCGGAAAACGCACGTGCGCGGCGACGCGCCAGCGGACTGGCAGCCGATCGGCCTCGCCACACCCGTCACCATCCTCTCTCCGAAGGACGGGCGCACGCTCGTCCACGACCTCGCCGTGGCGCGGGCCCGCCGGGCCGCACGGTCCGTCATCGCCCCGGGCGTCGTGCTCGCCGCAACGCTCGGCGTCACGTCGTACGCCGCTGCGACCGGTGCCATGCCGACGGTGACCACGTCCGCCAGCACGACGGGCACACCCACCTCCTCCACCACGACCACGTCCACGGGGATGTCGACCGGGACCACGGCGACCACGCCCGGCGTCCCCATGCCGACCTCCGCCGCGGGCGGCCTCTCGGGCCTCTCGGGCATCGGGGGCAGTCTGCCCGGCGCCAACCTCCCCGTCGTCGGCAAGTTCGTCGCCAACGCGCCGAGCATCTTCAGCGCCGGACTCCTGGGCGGTACGCCGGCGGTGCAGACCTCGGTCGACCCCCACCAGACCGGCCACTCCACCGGCGACACCACCGCGCCCGGCGGTGGCGACATGTGCGACTTCTTCCTGCAGCACATGTGGAAGAACGAGGACGGCATCCCGGTCCTCGGCAGCAACTCGCACTTCCTGACCTATCACACCGATCCGGCGTACAAGAACCTGATCCTGTCGCTGTTCAGCGGTGCGATCGGGAACTCGGAGATGCCGATCGTGAACATCTACCAGGGTCCGCTCGGCTGGATCCCGATCTTCAACCCGACGCACGTCCGCGGTCACGGCACCGACTACGTCACGCTGCTGACCGGGTGCGGAGGCATGGGCCTGCCGATCGACACCAAGACCGGCAGCATCAACCTCGACCGGCTGCCCACGCCGGCGAAGGCGCTGAACCTCGCGACCCGGATCATGCCGAACGTCCCGTCGCTGCCGAAGATGCTCGGTCCGGACTACCTCTACAACACGCTGCGGGTCGACGAGATCACGAACCGCCTCGGCTTCAACACCGTGATGACCCCGGACGAGTACGTCGCGTTCGCGGGCAAGAACATCGACGCGATGCGGCTGCTGTGGCAGACGGCCCTCGAGAAGATGAGCAACCCGGTCAGCATCCTCGACGTCCTGAAGGTCACCGACAACATCAAGACCTTCCAGTCGCTCGGTCTGCCGGGTCTGCCCGGGGTGCCCGGTGCGGGCGGGAGCACGCTGACCGGCAGCCTTCCGTCGGGCGGCCTGACCGCGGGCCTGCCGACGGCCGGCCTGACCAACAGCCTGCCCACCTCGAGCGTTCCGGTCGTCGGCCAGCTGCTGGCCGATGCTCTCGGCGGCAAGGCGACCCCGCCGGCGGGGGAGGGGATCCCGGGGACCAGCACCAGCGTCGACACGGGTTCCACGACTCCGGGTTCCACGACGCCGGGTTCGACCACTCCCGGTTCGACCACCCCTGGTTCGACGACTCCGGGTTCGACGACTCCGGGTTCGACGACGCCGGGCACCTCGGACACGGGTTCGCTGCCGCTCGGTGACCTGACCAGCTCGATCCCGCTGCTCGGCGGCGGTGCGCAGGCCGGCGGCCTGGTTCCCTCCGGTGGGCTGGACCTGCTCAGCTCGATCCCGGTTCTGGGAGGCAGCCTCTCCGGTGTGGCGGGCACGCCCAGCGGGACCGGTACGACTCCGGGTTCGACCACGCCGGGTTCGACCACGCCGGGTTCGACCACGCCGGGTTCGACCACGCCGGGTTCGACCACGCCGGGTTCGACGACGCCGGGTTCGACGACGCCGGGTTCGACGACGCCGGGTTCGACGACGCCGGGTTCGACGACGCCGGGTTCGACGACGCCGGGTTCGACGACGCCGGGTTCGACGACGCCGGGTTCCACGACGCCGGGTTCGACGACGCCGGGTTCGACCACGCCGGGTTCCACGACGCCGGGTTCGACCACTCCGGGTTCCACGACGCCGGGTTCCACGACGCCGGGTTCCACGACGCCGGGTTCCACCGCGCCGTCTGGCTCGCTTCCGGGCCTCGACGTCCTCGGCCAGATCCCCGTCGTGGGCGGCATCCTCTCGGGTTCGGCCACGTCGGGTTCGACCACTCCGGGTTCGACCACTCCGGGTTCGACCACTCCGGGTTCGACCACTCCGGGTTCGACCACTCCGGGTTCGACCACTCCGGGTTCCACGACTCCGGGTTCCACGACGCCGGGTTCCACGACTCCGGGTTCCACGACGCCGGGCTCCAACCAGCAGTCGACCGTGGCGTTCACCGTCGGGAAGCCGACCGTCAACGGCGCCGGCTCGGGACTGATGGTCACGAAGGGCTCGTCGGTCACGTTCAAGGTCCCGGTGACCAACACCGGCACCCTGCCGCTGACCCGGCTGTCGGGCACGACGTCCGACGGCACGACGATGGTGGCTCCGGCCGGCGCGCTGCAGCCCGGTCGGACGGCGTACCTGACCTACACCGTCCCTGCTCAGACGGGGATGCACGCGGTCGGTTTCAACATCGTCGGCTCCAACGCGAACGGTCAGCAGATGGCCAAGACCTGCGGGGCGTCGTACACGGGTGTGGCTCCGACCGCCGGTCAGGTGGTGGCCGGCAACGGCGTCACCGTGAACAACCAGCCGGTGAGCTCGGGGGTGCGCTACACCTTCGGGTCGACCTCGCCGGCGAAGGTCGGCTTCCAGGTCACCAACACCGGTGACGCGCCGATCCGGACCCTCACCGCGACGTCGCCGAACGGCCACGTCACCTGCGCGAAGACCTCGCTCCAGCCCGGTGAGTCGACGACCTGCTCGGTCAGCATCTCTCCGCAATCAGGCCTCAACCAGGTGAAGGTCGACTTCGCCGGTGTCGACGTCAACGGCCGCACGACGACCAGCACGAAGTCGATGGACTACACGCTCTGCACGTGCGGTGACGTCCCCTCGACGCCGGTCGGCTGAGGCTCCCAGGAAAGGGTGGAATGACATGAATCCCTGGATGAGACGGTCCCTCGAGGCCGGCTTGTTCGTGGGCGGATTCCTCGCTGTCGGCGTGGGTGCAGCCCACGCCGACAGCGGGGGCCCATCCCCCACGGACCCAGCGTCCGGCCTGCTCCAACCCGTCACCCAGCTGCTGGGTGGCAACGGGTCGCACGGATCGGGCCTGACCGACACCGTGACCGGCATCGCCAACGGCCTGACCGGCCGGCAGACGTCGACGTACAGCGTCTCGGTCGTTGCCCCCACGGGTACGACGGCGACGACCACACCGCCCCCGGCCGCGCAGGCTGCCGGGAACGGCGGAGGTCAGCCGAGCACCACGAGCGCTGCCCTCGCCCACGTCGAGGGCGTGAACCCGGGGCGTTCGCTGGTGCCGTCGTCGGGAGGATCCTCGTCGAGCACGTCGAACGACGCAGGGTGCTCGTGCGCGATCACGACCCAGACACCGACGGTCAACCACGCCGCGGCCGGTGAGCCCGGTGTGGCGGCGGCGCCCGCCGGGTCACCGGCGGACCTGTCGATCCCGGTCTACAACAGCTCGGACGGCACCATCAGCCAGCTCTCGGCGGCGACGCCGCAGGGCCAGCTGAGCTGCGGTGCGACCGAGCTTCCGGTGGGGGGTGGCACGTCGTGCAGCGGCAGCTACACGCCCGTCGGAGGGACCCAGTCGGTTCCCGTGACCGTGTCGGGCACGACGGCGGCAGGCACCACGCGGACGACCGGAACGGCGTACCTGACCGGTACGACGCCCGTCGCCGCAGGTGGTCCTGACCCGTCGGGCTCCGACGGTGGCGGTACGTCGCCGGGCGGCTGCGACTGCGCACTGACCACCGGGACCCCCAGCTTCGACGGCATGGCCGCCGGGGACTCCGGGACGGCGCAGACGCAGGTCGGGCACGCGGGCACGCTGTCCGTCCCGGTGTCCAACACCGGGTCCGAGCCGGTCTCGGGTCTGACCGCGCACACCAGCCAAGGGTCCCTGACCTGCGCCGACACGACGCTGGCACCGGGCGGGTCGACGACCTGCTCCGGGCCGGTCGCGCCGACGGCTGGGAACGAGGTCGTCCCGATCACGGTGTCGGGCACGACGATCGACGGGACCCGGTCGACCACGGGCTACGGCTACGTGACCGGTACCTCGGGTTCGACCACGCCGGGTTCGACCACGCCGGGTTCGACGACGCCGGGTTCGACGACGCCGGGTTCGACGACGCCGGGTTCGACGACGCCGGGTTCGACGACGCCGGGTTCGACGACGCCGGGTTCGACGACGCCGGGTTCGACGACGCCGGGTTCGACCACGCCAGGTTCGACCACTCCCGGTAGTTCGTCGCCGGCTTCGGGTTCGATCACGGTGAACGGGGTCAAGTACCCGGTCTGCGCTGGGTCCGCGATCGTCAACGGGGTGACCTATCCGGTGAATCCGGATGGGTCGGTGGCCATCGGTGGCGTCAGCTACCCGGTCACGTCCTCGACTCCGAGTTCGAGCACCCCTGGTGGTTCGACTACTCCTGGTGGGTCTTCGCAGTCGCCGTCGGGTTCCATCACCGTCGATGGGGTCAAGTACCCGGTCAGTGATGGTGCGGTGAGCGTCGGTGGGATGTCCTACCCGGTGAACCCGGATGGGTCGGTCACGATCGGTGGCGTCAGCTACCCGGTCACGTCCTCCACGCCTCCGGGTTCGACCACGCCTGGTTCCACGGCTCCGGGCTCGATCACTGTCAACGGGGTGAAGTACCCCGTGAGCGGTGGTGTGGTGAACGTGGGTGGGACGTCGTACCCGGTGAACTCGGATGGCTCGGTCACGATCGGTGGCGTCAGCTACCCGGTCACGTCCTCCACGACCCCGGGTTCGACTACTCCGGGGGGTTCGACTACTCCTGGTGGGTCTTCGCAGTCGCCGTCGGGTTCCATCACGGTGAACGGGGTGAAGTACCCCGTGAGCGGTGGTGCGGTGAACGTGGGTGGGACGTCGTACCCGGTGAACCCGGATGGGTCGGTGACCATCGGTGGCGTCAGCTACCCGGTCACGTCCTCGACTCCGAGTTCGAGCACCCCTGGTGGTTCGACTACTCCTGGTGGGTCTTCGCAGTCGCCGTCGGGTTCCATCACGGTGAACGGGGTGAAGTACCCCGTCAGTGGTGGTGCTGTGAACGTGGGCGGGATGTCCTATCCGGTGAACCCGGATGGGTCGGTGACCATCGGTGGCGTCAGCTACCCGGTCACGTCCACGACGCCGGGTTCGAGCACCCCTGGTGGTTCGACTACTCCTGGTGGGTCTTCGCAGTCGCCGTCGGGTTCCATCACCGTCGACGGGGTCAAGTACCCGGTCAACGGTGGGTCGGTGACGGTCGGTGGGATGTCCTACCCGGTGAACCCGGATGGGTCGGTCACGATCGGTGGCGTCAGCTACCCGGTCACGTCCTCCACGCCTCCGGGTTCGACCACGCCTGGTTCCACGGCTCCGGGCTCGATCACTGTCAACGGGGTCAAGTACCCCGTGAGCGGTGGTGCGGTGAACGTGGGTGGGACGTCGTACCCGGTGAACCCGGATGGGTCGGTCACGATCGGTGGCGTCAGCTACCCGGTCACGTCCTCCACCCCGGGTTCCACTACTCCCGGTTCGATCACTGTCAACGGGGTGAAGTACCCCGTGAGCGGTGGTGCGGTGAACGTGGGTGGGACGTCGTACCCGGTGAACCCGGACGGCACGGTCACCATCGGTGGCGTCAGCTACCCCGTGACCCCCGCCCCCGGCTCGACGACCCCGGGCGGTGGCGACAACGCCCCTGGCGGCTCGACCGGCACCGGGCAGACCAGCCACCCGCTGGCCATCGGTGCTCCGGAGGTCAACGGCAAGTCCGCGGCGGCCCCGGGGGCGGTGGTGGTGCCGGCAGGGACGAGCCGGACGGTCTCCGTCCCGATCACCAACACCAGTGACGGCAGGCTCACCGGGATCCAGGGCACGGCTGGCGGCAGTGCGATGCACTGCGCCAGCACGGACCTGGCGCCGGGTGAGACCACGCGCTGCACGGGTCGTGTCACGACCGCGCTCGGTGCCCAGGCGGCGCCGATCCAGGTCTCCGCGATCCAGGCGGACGGCTCGCGCACCGCGACGCGTCGGCCGCTGTTCCTGACCGGCGTGGCCTCGACCGCGACCGGCGGCGGCCAGCCCTCGACCGTCAACCTCGGCGACAACGTCGGGGCGGGCGTGGGGATCGGACAGAGCGTGAGCTCGGGGAACGTCTTCACCGGCGTACCTGGTCCGGTGCAGCAGTTCGTCAACCCCCAGCAGGGCGCCTTCCCGATGCCGGCCGGTCCGGTCGCAGCGGGCGGAGGCGGCATGGCCGGGGCGGCGGCAGACCAGGGCGTGGACGACGGTACGTCGTACTGGGCCTGGAGCCTGCTGCTCGCCGGCGGCGGTGCCGTCGTGATCGCGCGCTCGCGTCAGCGCGGTCGCTGACCTGCGCACGGTGTGGTGCGGCTGCTCCGCGCGGCCGCACCACACCCTCCCTCTCCTGCCACCGAAAGGCAGTCTCATGAGCACCACCGCTTCACCCCCCAGCACGGTCGACGCGGATCAGCCCGAACGCCTGGTCCGGGCCGAGCAGCTGGCCGCGCAGAAGATCCCGATCACGCGGGCCAAGGTCGTCAGCATCGGCGGCGGGCTCGGCTCCTTCGCCCTGGTCGACCGGCTCCGCATCGGCGGAGTCGCCGACGACGACATCGCCGTCGTCACCGCGCACCGCCAGCCCACCGCCGCGCTCGTCGAGCGCTGCGTCGCGGCCGGCATGACCCTCGAGGACCGACTCCGCTCCGACTCCGGTGCGCGCGTGGACAACCTCTGGGGCTTCCCGGGGTACGCCGCCGAGGAGGCCTGGACGAGTCGCTCGGTCAAGCCGCTGGCGCGCGTCTTCGGTGAGCCCGTCCTGACCGACGTCTACACACCGACGGTGGGCCTGATGCAGCGCGGCGTCACGCGCGAGGCCCGCCGGATCGGGTGGTCCCGGATGACGACCGTGGCCCAGGCGGAGTACCTGTTCAAGCGTGCGGAGGGCGGCTACTTCGTCGTCCTGCGCAAGGGTGAGCGCCTCCGGGCGATCCAGTGCGACCACGTCCACCTCGCGCTGGGTGCCCCGGGGCCCGCGCTGTCGCCTGAGGCGGAGTCCTTCCGGGCCGGCGCGCACCCCGAGCGCCTCCGGCATGTCTACGAGAGCCACGAGGACATCCTCGAGGGCCTCGAGCGCGACGGGGGCTCGGTGATCGTCCGCGGCGCGGGGATGGCCGCCGCCCAGCTCCTGGCGCGGCTGGCCCGCGCCCGGGAGGTCAACGGGGCCGACATCCACGTCTGGCACGTCGTACGGCAGTGGCCCACCGACGAGGGGACCCGACCCTCCCGCCGGATCGGGCTGGGCTTCACGCACCAGTCCTTCGACTTCCCCAAGGCGGCGTACGGCGGAGAGCTGCGGGAGGTCCTGCTCGGCACGAGCGACGAGGAGGCGCGACTCCGGCTCATCGAGAAGTGGGGCGCGACGTCGACGCCGTACCGGGCCGACTCCGCCGATCTGCTGCGCCGCGGCCGCTTCGAGGGCTGGTACGAGGCCGTCGTCGGCACCGTCGACTCGTTCATGGCGCGCGGCAGCAAGGTGGTCGCCTCGGTGCGGCTGCAGAACGGCAAGGAGATGGCGCTGGCCGCCGACCACGTCCTCGACGCGACCGGCCTGCGGACCGAGGCGGACCACCACGGCCTCGTCGCCGACCTGCTCGCCTTCAGCCCGGTCGGCCTCAACCGCCTCGGCGGGCTGCGGGTCGACGAGCGGTTCGAGGTGATCGGGGGCGCCAGCGGCGACGGACGGATCTTCGCCAGCGGCGCCACCGCCCGCGGAGGCCACTACGGCCCGGTCGACTCCTTCTCCGGGATGCAGTACGCCGCCCTCACGATCGCCGACGAGCTTGCCTCGTCCGGGATCGGTCGCCGCCTGGATCCGTGGCACTCCTTCACCGGATGGCTGCGCTGGATCGGGGGGAGGTCGCTGTGACCCCGACCCTGGCCGGCAGGCTGCAGACCCGCCTGCTCCTCGCCGTCGTCATCGGGCTTCCGGTCGCGCTGCTGATCGGGTTGCTGCCCGGCGGCCTCACCGCGGGCGGCGCCCTGCTCGCCCTCGCCGTGCTCACGGCGCTGGGACTGGGCTGGGAGTGCGTCTACCACCTGGTCCAGCAGCAGCGCTGGGACGGTGACTGGCCCAGCTCGATCGCGCTGGGCGTCGGCGTCATCGAGGCGCTGGTCGTCTACCCGGTGCTCGGGCTGCTCGGCGCCGCTCCGCGGTTCGGAGCCCTGATGGGACTCCTGGCTGCGGTGTGGGTCGCCCTGTGGGCGGTCGCGCAGGGGCCGGTGTCGGTGTTCCTCCCGCAGTGGCGGTACCGGGGCGCACGGGTCGTCGCCCCGCGTTCCGCGTCCCGCTCGCGGACCCCGCGCAGCGTGGCGCTCCCCCGGTTCCGGCCGACCCGCCAACAGCTCGTCGTCCTCGGCGGTGTGGCCGCGATGGCCGTCGCCGTCCTGCTGCTCGCGCCGCTGGTCGGGTCGCGCACGCACGCGCCGATGCCGACCGCCATGGCGCACAAGGCGGGCGCGGCGGGCGCGGCGGACCGGGCCGACGGGTCGCAGCAGCAGATGGTCGACATCCGCCGGACGACGTGGGACACCACGCACCGCATCGG
This sequence comes from Nocardioides ultimimeridianus, assembly GCF_054777895.1. NCBI lineage: Bacteria > Bacillati > Actinomycetota > Actinomycetes > Propionibacteriales > Nocardioidaceae > Nocardioides > Nocardioides ultimimeridianus. Next base: position 165,775 of record NZ_BAAHAB010000002.1, read on the forward strand.
TCCCCACGCACTGCGGTTCCCCGCGGCCGGTGTGGGCGCCGTACTCGACAAGGTCAGGATGACGTCGTCGGGAAGCCTGGGTACGCCGAGCTCGGGGCGGGCCGCCTGGTTCGCCCAGGGTGCCGCCCCGGGGCAGCGCGGGCCGGCCGTCATCATCGGCGACTCGGCCAACGTCTTCGCGCGACTCGGCGAGGTGCGCAAGGGCCAGCGGTTCGCCATCGCCCGCTCCGACAGCAGCGTCGTCCGCTTCGTGGTCGACGACGTCGTACGCGTCGACGCTGCGCAGTTCCCCACGCACCGGGTCTACGGTCCGTCGCTCCGGCCGCTGGCGCGGCTGATCGGCTACGACACGGCGACGGGTCGCAACGTGATCGTGTTCGCCCACGCCGTCGCCGTCACGATGCCGGCCGTTCGGAGCTGACGATGTCGTCTCGGGTCACCAGGCAGGGCGGGGGCGTCGCCGGCTGGGCCGGTGTCGCGTTGCTCGCCTTCGTCCTGGCCGGTGTCGTCCTGCTGCGCCCGGGCCACGCGGTCGTCGCCGCGTCGCCGCGGCCGGGCCCGGTGACGCAGCGTGTCGCGGCGGCGGCTCCCGCGCCGTCGAGGTCCGTGCGCCCGGTGCGGCTGGACATCCCGCGGATCGACGTCGCCACGCCGCTGATCAGGCTCGGCCTGACGGCCGACCGCGAGCTGGAGGTCCCGCCGCTGTCCCACGCGGGCGTCGCCGGCTGGTACGACCTGGGCCCGGTGCCCGGGGACGCCGGCCCGGCGGTCCTCGCCGGACACGTCGACTCCGAGGACGGGCCGGCCGTCTTCTACGGGCTGTCCGCCCTCCGACCCGGCGACCGGCTCACCGTGGACCGCAGCGACCACCGGACCGCCGTGTTCTCGGTGGACCGCGTGACCGCGTTCGCCAAGAGCAGGTTCCCCACCCGTGCCGTGTACGGCGAGACGCACGACGCCGAGCTGCGGCTCATCACGTGCGGCGGGACCTACGACCCCACGCAGGGCGGCTACCAGTCGAACGTCGTCGTCTTCGCGCACCTCGATCGCTTGATGAAGACCCCTCGGGAGGACAGATGAGCACCTCGTCGTACTCGCACGCACACCGGATCGTCGCCTACGGATTCCTCGGCTGCCTGGCCCTGATGGTGACCGCCGGGCTCGTCAGCGCAGGTCACCGGACCCCCGGCGCCCGGACCGAGCCCGCCGCCGCCCATCCCTCGCCGGCCGATCTCGTGCTGACGTCGGCGTCGCCGCCGACGCGGCTGCGGATCCCGGGTCTCGGCCTGGACGCCCGCGTCGTGCGCCTCGGGCCCGACGCCGGTGGGCGGAACCTGGCGCTGCCGCCGCTGCGCGCCGCCGGGTGGGACGTCAGCTCGGTGACGCCCGGCCAGCGCGGCATCACCGTCATCGCCGGGTTCATCGAGCGCTCGGCTGGGAGCCCGGGCGCACTGGCCCATCTGCGCCGGCTGCATCGGGGCGATGTGGTCGTCCTGCGGCGTCGTGACGGCGCCCGGGCGCGCTACCTCGTCACCCGGATCGCGTTCTACGCCAAGGGCCACCTGCCCGCGGCGAAGGTCTTCGCGCCGACCCCCGGGCCAGAGCTGCGGCTGGTGAGCCTCGGTGGACCGCTGCACCGCGGCGATCCGATCGGCAACGCCGTGGTCTTCGCCCGGCTCGCCGGCTGACCCCGATCAGCCCAGCCGCTCCCGCAACCAGCTGAAGTCGGCGACGTGCTCGTCGGCCCCGCCCGGCGTCTCGCAGACCACCGGGGCGCCGGCCTGCCGGACGACGTGCGCGAGGAGGTCGGGATCGATCCGGCCGGCGCCGAAGTTGGCGTGCCGGTCGGCCCCGGAGTCGAAGTCGTCGCGGCTGTCGTTGGCGTGCACCAGGTCGATCCGGCCGGTGATGGCGAGGACGTCGTCGACGATGGTCTCGAGCTTGTTGCCGCCGGCGTGCGCGTGGCAGGTGTCGAGGCAGAAGCCGACCATGTCCGCGCCCTCGGCCGACGAGATCGCGTCCCAGACGCCCTTGATGCGGTCGAGGTAGCGCGTCATCGCGTTCGTGCCGCCGGCCGTGTTCTCGATGAGCAGGGGGAGCTTGAGGTCGGTCGCCTCGATGGCCTTGCGCCAGTTGTCGAAGCCCTTGGCGGGGTCGTCCTCGTCCTGGACGTGGCCGCCGTGCACGATCAGCCCCTTCGCGCCGAGCTCGGCCGCGGCGTCGACGTGCTGCTGCAGCAGCTTGCGGCTGGGGATGCGCTGGCGGTTGTTCGTGGTCGCGACGTTGATCAGGTACGGCGCGTGGACGTAGAGGTCGACGCCGGCCGCCACGGCGGCCGCGCGGAGGGCGGCCGGGCCCTCGGCGTACTCGACCACGGGGCCCTTGTAGGACTGCGGGTTGCCCAGGAAGAACTGGACCAGTGGCGCGTTGCGGGCCGCCGCCTCGGCGACGGGGTCGGCCTGGTCGACGTGGGCACCGATGCGCAAGGTCGTCATGGCTCTAGGCTACGAGCCGCTGCCGACGGTCACTCGGGCCGGTTTTCACCGGCGCCGGAATGGGGAGTGCTCAACCATGACCAGACTTCGGATCGCCGCTGGTGGCCAGACGTGGACCTTCGACGAGCCTCGGGTCGTCACCATCGGGCGCGGGGTGGGCGCCGACGTCGTGCTGGACCGCGCCTCGGTGTCCCGGCGTCACCTGGAGTTGCGCTCGGACGGACGCGGGTGGCAGCTGGCCGATGTGGGCAGCACTGCGGGCACGTGGGTCGGCGCCCAGCGGGTCTCCGGCTTCCCGCTCACCGGTCCGGTCGCGCTGCGGGTCGGCGACGAGACCACCGGTGTCGTCGTGGAGATCACCCCCGAAGTCGCCGTACCCGCCGCGCCCCCGGCGCCCCCGGCTCCGCCGGCCCCTCCCGCTCCACCGGCGCCTGCCGGCAACCGCTTCGCGCCCGGCGGTACGCCGGCGGCGCGACCCGTCGGGACCCCCGGACAGCTCCCGCCGGCCGACCTGGACGTCACCCGGGTGCCGGTCGCGTCGTCCGCGCCCGGCATGGGCGGTCCCGGCCTGGTCGTGCGCACGAACACCGGCACGGAGCGGTTCGCCCCGGGACGTGCGATCCGCATCGGCCGCGAGCCCGGCCTGGAGCTGAGCATCGACGACAGCGCCGTGTCGCGCCAGCACGCCATCCTCGAGCCGCGACCGGACGGCTGGTGGTTCGTCGACCGCTCCACCGGGGGCTCGTACGACGCCGACGGCGACCGGATCACCCAGCGGCGCATCACCGAGCCGACCACGGTGATGCTCGGCCACCCGACGGCGGGCTGCGAGATCGAGATCGTGCCCGCGGTCGACGCCCGTACGGCGCAGCGCGGCATCGCCCGCAAGCGCCGGCGCAAGGGCCTGCTGGTCGGCAGCTCCGCGGCACTCGCGCTGCTGCTCATCATCGGCGGCGTCGTGCTCGGCATCGTGCTGGGGCACGACGGCGGTGGCGGCGGCTCGACGAGCCTCTCCAAGGACGCCCTCGAGCGCGCCAAGCGGGCCAGCGTCTTCATCATCGCCGAGGACTCCAGCGGCCAGCCGGTCTACACGGGCTCGGGCAGCATCATCACCGACACCGGCCTGATCCTGACCGCGGGCCACGTCGGTGAGCCGGAGGCGCCCGGTGAGAGCGTCGAGGTCGACAACCCCGCGACACTCCTGATCGCGCTCACCTCGCCTCAGGACGACAAGCCGGTCAAGGCGGCGTTCGAGGCGAAGCCGATCGTCACCGACGGCGTGCTCGACCTGTCGGTCCTGCAGATCACCGCGGACGCCGAGGGCAACTCCATCGACCCCTCCGACCTCGCCGACCAGCTGCCCACCCCGATCCCGCTCGGCAACAGCGACGACCTCAGCACCGGCGACGAGATCACCGCGCTCGGGTTCCCGGCGCTGGCCAGCCTGGAGACCAGCGACCAGCTCTCGCCATCGCTGACGGTGACGAAGGGCGTGGTGGCGACGTTCGAGGCGAACAGCGACCTGAACACCCAGCGCGCCTGGATCGACAGCGACGTACGGATCGGCTCGGGCAACTCCGGCGGCGCCTCGATCAACGACCAGGGCGAGCTGATCGGCGTCAACGACGCGGTCATCACCGCGACCACCGCGCAGGGCAACGCCGGTGAGTTCACCGGCGGCTCGGCGCTGATCCGGCCGGTGGCGCTCGCCCAGGACATCATCGACATCGCGAAGAAGGGCGGCGACCCGTCGTACACCTCGCCGTATTTGCAGTCGATGCCCGACCCCAGCCAGCAGACCCAGGGCATCACGGCCACCAGCGAGGGCTGGAGCACGACGAGCTCGGCGAACTGCTCGGGCACGGCCACGCTGAGCGGTGTGGGTGGCGGCGACACGATCTACGCCTGGTTCCAGGTGTCCGGCATCTCCGACGGCACCTCGGTGACGTTCACCGTGTACGACGCGAGCGGGCAGGCCGTCGACTCGGCCAGCCAGCCGTGGAGCTACGGGGCGTCCAGCACCTGTGTCGGGGTGCCCTACCAGCTCAAGAGCAGCGTCCCGTCGCTCACCGGCGCGCTGTCGGTCGCGGGCCAGGACCTCGCGCGCAACCCGGTCCGGCTGGGCTGAGACGGCCTCCGGCCACGATTCGGTACGCCGCCGGGGCCGCTGTTAACCTGACACGTCGCTCGGCCGCCGCGCACCAGGTGCGGAGGTCGGCGTACTGCAGAGCCCTCCTGCCACGGAGAGTCCGTGGCCGCCAAGTCCAGAGGAGGTGGAGACCGCTTTGCGCAAGTATGAAGTAATGGTCATCCTCGACCCCAGTCTCGACGAGCGGACCGTTCAGCCGTCCCTCGACAAGTACCTCAACGTCGTTCGCGGCGATGGTGGCACCGTCGACAACGTGGACATCTGGGGCCGTCGTCGCCTGGCCTACGAGATCAACAAGCACGCCGAGGGCATCTACGCCGTGCTCAACCTGACCGCGGAGCCCGCGACCGTCGACGAGTTCGACCGCCAGCTCGGCCTCAACGAGGCCATCCTCCGCACCAAGGTGCTGCGCGCCGACTGACGCGTCCCGACGGGGCCTGTGGACAGCCGCTACCGCTTGTCGGTGGCGTCGGACACGATGAAGGTCCCGCTCACCCGATCGTCACATTCGAGGAGACATCCATGGCAGGCGACACCGTCATCACCGTCATCGGCAACCTGACCGACGACCCGGAGCTGCGGTTCACCCCGTCCGGCGCCGCCGTCGCGAACTTCACGGTGGCCTCGACCCCGCGGACGTTCGACCGGCAGACCAACGACTGGAAGGACGGGGAGACCCTCTTCCTGCGTTGCTCGATCTGGCGGCAGGCTGCGGAGAACGTGGCCGAGTCCCTCCAGAAGGGCATGCGCGTCATCGCGCAGGGCCGGCTGGTGTCTCGTTCCTATGAGACCCGTGAGGGTGAGAAGCGCACCGTCAACGAGCTGCAGGTCGAGGAGATCGGCCCGTCGTTGACCTGGGCGACCGCGAAGGTCACCCGGGCGAGCCGCTCCGGCGGCCAGGGCGGCAACAGCAGCTACGGCGGTGGCCAGCAGGGTGGCGGTCGTCCCCAGGGCGGCAACGACGCCTGGGGCGGCGGCCCGCAGTCCTCGGGTGGCTCGGACTTCGGTGGCAGCGCGCCTGCCAGCAACGACCCGTGGGCGACGCCCGGGGTCGGCAACTCCGAGCCCCCGTTCTAACCAACATTCATCAACCATTCCGGCGATCCGTGACTGGGGCCGCCGGGCTCTGAAGGAGGAGCACCACAATGGCTAAGGCAGTCGTTCGCAAGCCGAAGAAGAAGGTTTGCCAGTTCTGCAAGGAGAAGGCGACCGGTGTCGACTACAAGGACACCGCGCTGCTCCGCAAGTTCATCTCCGACCGCGGCAAGATCCGTGCGCGTCGGGTGACCGGCAACTGCGTCCAGCACCAGCGCGACATCGCGATGGCTGTGAAGAACGCCCGCGAGGTCGCCCTGCTGCCCTACACCTCCGCCGGCCGCTGATCCGGGCCTGAGAGAAGGAGAGAGCAGACATGAAGATCATCCTGACCCACGAGGTCGACGGTCTCGGCTCCGCCGGTGACGTGGTCGAGGTCAAGGACGGCTACGGCCGCAACTACCTGGTCCCGCAGGGTCTCGCGATCCGCTGGACCCGGGGTGCGCAGTCGCAGGCCGACGCGATCAAGGCCGCCCGTTCGGCCCGCGCGGTGCGCGACGTCGCCCACGCCGAGCAGATCAAGGCCAAGCTCGAGGGCAACGCCGTCAAGGTCTCGGTCAAGGCCGGCCAGGGCGGTCGCCTCTTCGGTGCCGTCACGCCCGCGGACATCGCGTCCGCGCTCGGCGAGGCCGCCGGCGAGTCGATCGACAAGCGCACCATCGTGATCGGCAGCCCGATCAAGGCGCTGGGCAACCACGCCGTGTCGGTCAAGCTCCACGACGAGGTCTCGGCCTCGGTGGCGCTCACCGTCGTCGCCGGCTGACACCCGGCACAACTGCAAGAGCGGCCGGTCCCCGAGAGGGGCCGGCCGCTCTTGCGTTTCCCGGGTCGGTGGGGCCGCCTCAGGCGGAGTGCCGCGCCGCGGCGAGCTCGCAGGTGCGGGCCAGGTCGGCCCGCTCGGCCGCGGTGAGCCACGGGCAGGTGTGGTCGAGCAGGAGCAGGGCGGCGGACCGGGAGGCCTGGCCGCGGTGGCCGGGCAGGTCCGGGGCCATGGCGATCACGTCGGTGAGGATGCCGATCACGACATCACGCTGCTGCGGCGTCCAGTCGGTGGGTGTCTCGCGCTCCATGGACCATCAACGAGCGCGTGGACCAGTTGGTTACTCGTCGGTATCGCCGGCCGGGTCCGGCTTCACCGGAGCACCGGCCCAGGTGCGCCCGGAGTAGACGAAGCACAGGACCAGGACGACCAGCTGCAGGACCTCGCCGAGGTTCCCGATGCCCTGCAGCCAGTCCAGGTGCGCGCCGAAGTACAGCGGCGGCGCGAGGGCGCCGATGACCAGCCCCGCCTCGCAGATCCGGAACCAGATCACCGCCGCACCCTCCCGGGCGTCGTTCGCGAGGGTCGCCAGCGCGTGGCAGAGCACGGCCTGGAACAGCAGCTCGCCGAGGCCCACCGACCACAGGACCGACGGGTCGCCGTCGTGCAGGGCGCGGGCCGTGTCGGGCCACCACAGCGGACCCGAGCAGAGCAGCGCGAGGATGCCGAGGTAGGTCAGCACCAGGGTGGCGGGCAGGGCGACGGTGCGAGCCAGCCGGCGCAGGCCGAGCAGGACCAGCACCCACCCGACGGGGTCGGCGAGCACGTCGTACCGCCCGAAGAGGACCTTGACGGCCACGAACAGCAGGCCGTAGCCGATCAGCCCGAGCGGCCTCACGCGCCCACCACGAGCCAGGCGTCGCCGCGGGCGCGGTGCAGCAGGGTGAGCAGCCGGCCGCCCATGAAGACCACGCCGAAGACCGCCCAGATCCACGGCAGGGCCGCGGACGTCGCTCCGGTCACCAGCACGAGCGGAGCGTAGCCGCCGAGGACGACCAGGCCGGCCCCGGCCAGGTAGCGGCCGTCGCCGGCCCCGATCAGGACGCCGTCGAGCACGAACACCACCCCGGCCACGGGCTGCAGCAGGGCGGCGACGAGGAGGACCGGCACGAGCGAGCGGCGTACGACGGGGTCGGGGGTGAACAGCGCGCCCAACCAGGGCGAGGCGAGGGCCAGGCCGACCCCGGTCGCGACGCCGGAGCCCACGCCCCAGCGGACCATCCGCGCCGTGGAGGAGCGGGTCGCGGCCGTGTCGCCGGCGCCGAGGGACCGGCCGACGATGGCCTGCGCGGCGATCGCGATGGCGTCGAGGGCGAAGGCGAGGAAGCCCCAGATCGTCATGGCCAGCTGGTGGGTCGCGACCGGCGCGGGGGAGCCGGCGGCGGTGCGGACGACGGCGTACGTCGTGACCAGCAGCGAGGCCCGCAGGGTCAGCGTCCGCACCAGCAGCGGTACGCCGGCGCGGCCCGCGGCGCGGATGCCGGGCAGGTCGGGGCGGAGCCCCGCGCCCTCGCGTCGGGCGGCGCGGGCGACGACACCGGCAAGCACCGCGGCGGACCCGAGCTGGGCGAGGACCGAGCCGAGCGCGGACCCGGCGACCCCGAGGTGCGGCAGCGGTCCGAGGCCGAAGACCAGGGCGACGTTCAGCAGCAGGTTGGCGGCGTTGGCGGCGACGGCCACGGCGAGCGGCGTACGGGTGTCCTGCAGGCCGCGCAGCACGCCGGTCGCGGCCAGGGAGACCAGCAGCGGGGTGATCCCGGCGGCCGCGACGCGGAGGTAGGTCGTGCCGGGTCCGGCGATGTCGGCGCCGGCGCCGAAGACGGCGATCAGCGCGGGGGCGCCGAGCGCCACGACCAGGCTGCTGGGGATGCCGATCAGGACCGCGAGCCACAGCCCGTCGACGCCCTGGCGCAGGGCCGCGTCCCGCTCGCCGGCGCCCAGGCGCCGCGCGACGCTCGCGGTGGTCCCGTAGGCCAGGAAGATGCACAGCCCGACGACCGTCTGCAGGACGGTCCCGGCGATGCCGAAGCCGGCCAGCTGCCGGGTGCCGAGATGCCCGACGACCGCGGCGTCGCCGAGGAGGAACAGCGGCTCGGCGATCAGGGCGAGGAAGGCGGGCACGGCCAGGCCCAGCATCTCCCGGTCGGACTGCCTCAGGCGCACGCCGCCGCCTCGGTCCGGTGCGGATGACTGGGGGAATCCTGTGGAAAATGATGCGCCGCGCGATGGCTTGTGGTAGCCGGTGCGGGGACCGCCCGGCATCGCCGACATGGCGGCAAAGTGAACGGGATCACAGCGACAAATCTTTCCTTCCACAGGTGTGGATTCCTGTTTGCGCAGGTCAGGAGGTAGTTACTCGGGAGGAACACAGGTCTGTCCACAGCCTCCTCCCCAGTGCCTGCACACCGTTGCAGCGTGTCCTCCACGGACTATCCACGGTTATGCACAGCCCCTGTGGATGACGGGGTTGTCGCGCATTGTGTCGGACCCTGAGAGTAATGCTGCGATGGAGTTCAATCGGCCCGCCCGGAGGGCGGAAGGGGGAGAAGCTGAGTGAGCACCACCGAGACGTGGGAGCCGCAGGAGTGGACCGACGGGCCGGCGCCCTACGAGCCGGGTGACGCCCCGTCGGGTGGTCGCACGCCTCCGCAGGACCTCGCGGCCGAGCAGTCGGTGCTCGGCGCGATGATGATCTCCAAGGACGCCATCGCCGACGTCATCGAGGCCGTGCGCGGCGTCGACTACTACCGCCCCGCGCACGAGTCGATCCACGACGTGATCCTCGACCTCTACGGGCGCAATGAGCCGGTCGACATGCTGACCGTCGGCGCCGAGCTCACCCGGCGCGGCGAGCTGCAGAAGATCGGCGGGGCGGCGTACCTGCACACGCTGGCGGCGAACGTCCCGATCGCGGCGAACGCCGGCTTCTACGCCGAGATCGTCAAGGAGAAGGCGATCCTGCGCCGGCTGGTCGACGCCGGCACCAAGATCGTCCAGATCGGGTACGCCGAGGAGGGCGAGGTCGACGCGATCGTCAACCAGGCCCAGGCGGAGATCTACTCGGTCACCGACCGGCGCAAGGCCGAGGACTACGCGCCGCTGAGCGACATCATGGACGGCGTCCTCGACGAGATCGAGGCCATCGAGAACCGTGAGGCGGGGGTGTACGGCGTGCCCACCGGGTTCGCCGACTTCGACGAGCTCACCAACGGTCTCCACTCCGGCCAGATGATCGTCGTCGCGGCGCGTCCCGCCATGGGCAAGTCGACGCTCGCCCTGGACTTCTGCCGTGCGGCGTCCATCGGCAACGGCCTGACCAGCGTCTTCTTCAGCCTGGAGATGACGCGCGCCGAGATCGTGATGCGCCTGCTCTCGGCCGAGGCTCGGGTGTCGCTCAACCACATCCGCACCGGCAAGATGCAGACCGAGGAGTGGGAGCGGATGGCGCGGCACGTCGCGCGGGTGTCCGCGTCGCCGATGTTCATCGACGACTCCCCGAACATGACGATGACCGAGATCCGCGCGAAGGCGCGGCGGCTCAAGCAGAAGCACGACCTCAAGCTGATCGTGATCGACTACCTGCAGCTGATGAGCTCGGGCAAGAAGGTCGAGTCCCGTCAGCTCGAGGTCTCGGAGTTCTCCCGGCAGATCAAGCTGCTGGCCAAGGAGCTCGAGGTCCCGATCATCGCGCTCTCGCAGCTCAACCGTGGTCCGGAGCAGCGCGCCGACAAGCGCCCGATGATGTCGGACCTGCGTGAGTCCGGCTCGATCGAGCAGGACGCCGACATGGTGATCCTGCTGCACCGCGAGGACGTCTACGAGAAGGAGTCGACCCGCCCCGGCGAGGCGGACCTGATCGTGGCCAAGCACCGCAACGGCGCGACCCGGGACATCACCGTGGCCTTCCAGGGTCACTACAGCCGCTTCGTCGACATGGCTCACTGAGCCTCGCTGCTGTCGAGATGCAGCCAATCTTGAGCAAACGTAAAGTCGCTCAAGATCTACTCATCCAGTCGACTTTGATCCCGGCGGGCCGCTGAATTCGATCTGGCCCGCGCGCGAGCCGAAGTAGTCGCTGACGGCCATCGAGATCCGTGGCCAGCGAGGACAGGAGTAGATCGACATGGGCGACTTGGGTTACGCATACGAGAAGTTCAGCCACGCCGCGCACGCACTGGTCACGTCAAGCGCTCCGCTCGGAGAGCGCTTGATCCGTGCCTACGGGACTACGTTGTGCACGTGTTCCCGCTCGGGCCGACCGTTCCGCCGCGGCTCGCGAGACGCATCGAGATGCTGCGCGTGATGATGACGGAGCGCCCTGATCCGGGAGACCTGGGCACCATCGCAGCGAGTGTTCACCTGATGACTGCCGAGGAGCGCAACGGCGTGCGGCGGGAGATCGAGGACCTCGCGCTGGAACTGCGGGCGGCGTTCAAGCGGGCACGGTCGTAGTCCGCTGGCTAGCGCGCCTACGGGACCTCAGCCTTCAGATTTTCGTGCACCAGCTCCCCGAGGAGCTTCACGAGTTGGACCTTCACCCGGTCGTCGGTAAAGAAGTAGTCGGCCATCTTGTGGTGGCTCGTCTGGTTCCCCAACACCGCTTCGGTGACTGCATCGGAGAGGTCGGGAGACTCGACGAACTGCTTGCGGGTGTTCGCGCCGGCCTGGGCGCGGATGGTGTCGTCGTCCATCAGCACGGTGACCAGCCCCTCGACCCATGACTGCTGCTCGGCCGGCGTGAAGTCCTCGCTGGCAAAGATGTCATTGATCTTCGCGAGCACCTCGGCGAGCCGGACCATACGCGGGTCACGCGCCGCGCCGGTCCCGGTGGCGGACACCGGCCGCAACGCCACTGGCTCGCCGCCGTCCAAGTCGAGTGCGTGGTCGCCGGAGCGCGCCTGCTTTATATGAGTGAGCTCGACGGTGGAGAAGTCGACGGCCTCGGCGCCGGCACGTCCGGTCAGCCGGCCGGCGAGCAGTCGGAGGAAGAGTGAGCGCTTCTCCAGGTCGGTGTCGGCGTAGTTCACGATCTGGGAGAGGAAGTCGTAGAGCCGCACGAAGGAGCCGACGTCCTTGCGGAACAGGTCGAGCTCCTCGACCGTGGCGGCGTCGCCTTCGGCGACCGCAGCGGTGTAGCGGCCGTTGAACCGGTCGGCGGCGGCCTTGAGCGGCGCGGAGATCGCGCCGTGCTTGTCGGCCAGGTAGGCGGTTACGAACGCCTCGACCTCGGCGTCGGTGTAGATCCCGGCAGCGTCGAGCTTGGCCTGGAGGTCGTGGACGATGTCGGGATCGGTCGCGCCCTCGATCGAGGCTTCGCGGTAGTAGGGCTTGAACGAGCCGAGGATCTCGGCGGGGTCGTTGACGAAGTCCAAGACATACGTCGTGTCCTTGCCTCCTGCCGGATAGGTCCGGTTGAGCCGGGACAGCGTCTGGACGGCGGTGACCCCGGAGAGCCGCTTGTCGACATACATCGCGCACAGCAGCGGCTGGTCGAAGCCGGTCTGGTACTTGTTGGCCACGATAAGGATCTGGAAGTCGTCCGTGCCGAAGGCGACCGGCAGTGTCCGTCCCCGCAGGCCGTTGTTGAGGTTCGCCTCGGTGTACGGCGGCTCTGCACCCGCGAAGGCGACGCCGTCGACGGTGATCGAGCCGGAGAAGGCTACGAGGGTGGCGAGTCGGTAGCCGCGCGTGATGATGTAGGCGTCGATCGCCTCCTTGTAGCGCACCGCGTGCTCGCGGGAGCTGGTCACCACCATCGCCTTGGCGTGCCCATCGAGCAGGTGCCGTACGTTGGCGCGGTAGTGCTCGACGATGATCTGCACCTTCTGCGCGATGTTCGTCGGGTGCAGGGAGACCCAGCGCATCAGCCCCTTGGTGGCCTCGGACTCGTCGACCAGCTTCACCTCCTCGAGACGCTGCTTGGAGCGCTCGGCGATCTGGAAGGCGGTGGCGTACGTGGTGTAGTTGCGCAGTACGTCGAGGATGTAGCCCTCCTCGATGGCCTGCTGCATCGAGTACGCGTGGAACGGCCGCGGCACTCCATCGCCGTCGGGCCGTCCGAACAGCTCGAGCGTCTTGTTCTTCGGGGTCGCGGTGAAAGCGAAGAACGACAGGTTCGGCGACTCGGCGCGTGCCTCCATCTCAGCGGCCAGGATCGCCTCGGTGTCGATCTCGCCGCCGTCCTCGAGGTCGGCGAGCTCCTCCGCGGTCAGGACGGCGCGCAGCTGCTGGGAGGTGCGGCCGGTCTGAGAGGAGTGGGCCTCGTCGGCGATGATCGCGAACCGCTTTCCCGCCAGGCCGGCGTTGTCGCGGATCGCCTGCAGCGCGAACGGGAAAGTCTGCATCGTGACGATCACGATCAGCTTCCCGGCGAGCAGTTCGGCCGCGAGCAGGCCCGACTTCGAGCCGGTTTCTGCGTTGCGGACCTGCTCGGCGTTGATGGTGGCGACGGTGCCGTCGACGCCTTCGATCTGCTTGATGGCCTTCTGCAGCTGGTCGTCGAGCACGGTGCGGTCGGTGACGACGATGACGGTGTCGAAGACCTTGCGGTTGTGTTCGTCGAAGAGGGTGGCCAGGCCGTGGGCGGTCCAGGCGATGGAGTTGGTCTTGCCGGAGCCGGCGGAGTGCATCGCCAGGTAGCGGTGCCCCGGGCCCTCCTGCGCGACGGTGGCGAGCAGGCTCGTGACCAGCTCCCACTGGTGGAAGCGCGGGAACAGCAGCGTGGTCTTCTTCGACGCCTCCCCGGTGATCGGGTCGATGTCGGTGCGGGTCTCGAGGTGCAAGAGCTTGCCGATGACGTGCAGCCAGGAGTCCCGCTGCAGAACCCGCTCCCACAGGTACGACGTCGCCGCGCCGTGCGGGTTGACGCGGTTGCCCGCGGCACCGTCGTTGCCCATGTTGAAGGGCAGGAAAGGCGTGGCCTTCCCGGCCAGCCGGGTGGTCATGGCGACCTCGTCGTTGGAGACAGCGAAGTGCACGAGGCACCGGTTGGCGAACCCGAGCAGCGGTTCGCCCTTCGGGTCGCGGTCGAGGCGGTACTGCGCCTTCGCGTGCTCGACCGACTGGGTGTTGTCCGTCTTCAGCTCGAGCGTCGCGACCGGCAGGCCGTTGACGAAGAGCACCAGGTCGATCGACCCCTTGTGCTCCCCGGAGTAGTACACCTGCCGCATCACCCGCATCCGCACAGCGGCGTACCGCTCCAGCGCGGCGGTGTTGAGCGTGGTGGCCGGCTTGAACTCGCACATCGAGAACTTCGCCGGCGTCTTCTTGAACCCCTTGCGGAGTACAGCGAGGGTCCCGCCGCCGGATTCGAGCGGCAGGTCGAGCGCCTTCACCAGCCGGTCGAGGAGTTGCTCCTTGGCACGCTCCTGCTCCCCGCTGGACACCGACGGCTTGACGACCTTCGCCCACTCGCCGGGCTGGGTCTCCTGCAACCAGGCAAACACGTCGGCGGGGAAGAGTGCCCGGGCCTTGTCGTAGCCCTCGGCTGTGGGTGAGTAGAGCCAGCCGTGTGCGGCCAGGTAGTCGCAGATTTCGTCCTCGAAGGCGCGCTCGTGCTCGACACTCACAGCGGCCACGCTAATGCGCAGAGGCATCCACCGTGGCGGACATCGCGAGAACCAGCGGCTCCAGACGCAGCAGCTCGTCCCGGATCTCCCCAAGGGTCAAGGACGGTGCGAACTGCATCCGCGCCCCGAACAGACACTCGCGATAGGCCTTGGTCGCGACCGCCATCCCGAAGCCCTTGCCGAGCCACTTCGGGCCGCCCGCGCCGACCATGGCCGTCCAGGCGGCTCGGTCTACGGGGTGGCGCGGGTTGGCGGGGGTGAGCTGCCAGGGCCAGTCAGGCAACGGGTCACCGTTCGCGTCGAGGACGTTCTCGGCGAAGACCTGGCGCAGCAGGTCCCAGTCGAACGCCTCCGAAGTGTCGACGTCGCTCAACCGCAGCGACACCACCGGCGCCGGACCCTTGAGGCGGTCGCGGTAGCGGCGATCCGGGTCATGTCGCCACTCGTACGCCGTCATGCCCTCCTGCACCTCGACCTGCACCCGCAGGTTCGGCACGGCCGTGGCGGACCAGAAGCGCAGCACCCAGATGCCGCCGCCGGAGGACTGGATGAGGTCCCGCTCCAGGGTCATGTCGTCGAGATGGTGGGAGAGCCAGGCGATCCGGGCGCGCAGCGCGAGCTCGAAGGCGGGCGGATCGTCCGGCACGTCGTTCCAGACCGTGTCGGCATCCACGGCCGGGATGAGGGTGTCCAGCTGTCGGAGCCACGCCGCGGCGGTGGCCGCGACCCAGGGATGCTCGCTGCGGGAGTACGCCGTCAGCACCGCCTCCCACGAGAGCTCATCCCAGCCGGGCGTGGCGGTCGGGTTGACCGGCAGGGCGGCGAGGTGCAGGACGTAGCGGCGCTCCGCTTCGGGAAAAGCCTTGGTGTACCGCGCGAGTTGATCCAGGCCCAGGTCGGAGAGCACCTTCGCTTCGATCGCCGCGACCTGTCGCTCGCCGACGGTCAGCAGGAGGTCGAGCCGGTCCGACTTCCGCGATGTTCCACCAGGGACGGCGACCTCGCGCCGGACGTCCTCAGGCACGACCCCGATCAGTTGCCCCATGGGTTCAGGATCGGTCTTGATCAACGACGCCAGCAGGTCAATCCAACGGTTCTCGCTCCACCCGGGGATCACGTAGCTCAGGTCCGGCTCGCGTGCCTCGGTCATGCCGACGCCCGAACGTCGATCTGGCCGGTCGCCGCCGCGGTGATCAGAGCCGCGCGGCGCTCCGTGGAGAGCTCGATGAAGCGCTCCGCCTTGGCGATCAGGGTGTCGATCGTCGCGGTCTGCTCGTCGACGTAGGCGACGATCTCGCGCTGCTCGCTGTCCGAGCTAGGAGCCGCTATACGGATACCCATAAGAGCGCCCGCGGTGAGCTTCGGCTGGGCGGATCCTGAGACGAGCGGCGCCACATCGATCGCCTCCAGCCGGTGTGCCCAGTACCGGGCCAGCCCAACGCGGGGGCGGAGTACATGGGCGTGGTTGTTCACCCAATATCTGCCAGTCGCAGCGAACGAAATTGGCGTCGACCGAAGCAGAAGGTTCGCACCGTCTTCCGACACGAGCACAAGTTCTTCGTCGAAGATGTAGCCGTCGACATGATCGATTACTCCCGACGCCCCGTAGTACTCGTATGGACCTTGGCGATCAGCCCTCTCCTCTGAGCTCAGTGGAATGCGCCGGCCGTCCAAGCTCGAGAACCAATGACGGGTGGCCTTGACTGTCCACCCAGCGGGAACCAATCCCAGAGTCGGATCCCCGCTGTCACGAAGCTGAGCCGACGGATCAATCCCGAGCGTCACTGCTCTCGCCACGAGAGAACGACGCCGCTCGCGGAGGGTCGCGATCAACTGCTCCTGCTTGGCGATGAGGGTGTCGATCTGGGTGGTCTCGTGGTCGAGGTAGTCGGCAATGGAGCGCTGCTCTGCGAGTGGCGGCAATGCGACTCCGATCGTCTTCATCTGCTCCCAATAGAGGCGCCATTGGGAGGGACGGATCCCGGTTGAGCGCATGCCGTAGTGATCGATGAGCGGCCGCGATCGCAGAAGTTGGTGCAGGTACCGAGGCTCGGCTTCGGAGGCAACCGGCCGGAGCACCTCGTAGTCAGGGCTGACGATCCCGCGGTAGGGGGAGATCCCTAGCGACCCCTGCCAGGCCTTCATCCTGTTGACGACCAGGTCACCTGGTTGCACCAGCTGGTAAGCGCTCAGGTTCTCGGGGGTGCGGTTGAAGTTGTCCGATCGGCTGTCCTTCGGCACGACTCCGTGGTCCCGGAAGACGCTGAGGACCGTCTCGTCCGAGTGGTTCTTCTCGGAGACGGGCTTGAAGAGCCAGCCGAGGCGCGTAGGGGTCCAGTGATCAGGGGCAGCCGTGTTCACCTCTCAACCTCGCGCAAGAGGTCGAGGATCTCTTCGACCAGCTTGTTGAGGTCGGCGTCGATCTCGTTCAATGGCCGGGGCGGGACGTAGGTGTAGAAGTGCCGGGTGAAGGGGATCTCGTAGCCGATCTTGGTCTTCTTCTCGTCGATCCAGGCGTCGGGGACGTGCGGGAGAACCTCGGCGTCGACGTACGCCTTGATGGTCGTCTCCCGTCCGGCGTCGCCGAGGTCGTTGCCGGCGAAGGTGAAGGGGATGTTCTCGGTGTCGCGGAGCTTGGGGTCTGGCTTGGCGTTGCCCCTGCGGTCGCGGACGACCTGACCGTGCTCGTCGAGGAGCGGGCGCTCGACGGTGATCGTCCAGTAGCCGAAGGCGTCAGTCGGGAAGGCCTTCGAGTGCTCGGTCTCGTCGTAGGCGGCGTACAGCTTCACGACAGCCTCACGGTCGGAAGCGGAGAGCTCGCGCGACTTGGCGCCGAGGTTCTTGCGCATCTTCGAGTAGAAGCCGGTGCCGTCGATGAGCTGGACCTTGCCGATGCGTCCGGCGGGCTTGGCATTGTCGAGGATCCAGACGTAGGTGGCGATCCCGGTGTTGTAGAACATGTTGGTCGGCAGCGCCACAATCGCATCGACCAGGTCGTTCTCCAGCAGCCAGCGCCGGATCTGGGAGGGTCCGGACTCGGCAGCGCCGGTGAACAACGGCGATCCATTGAGGACGATGCCGGCTCGGCCGCCGCCGTCGTGGACCGGCCGCATCTTGGTCGCGAGGTGCTGGAGGAAGAGCATCTGGCCGTCGCTGATCGAGGGCAGCCCGCCAGGGAAGCGGGATCGCTCGCCGGCCCGGGCGACCTCGTCCTTGACCGCCTTCTCCGACGCCTTCCAGTCCACGCCGTAGGGCGGATTGGAGAGGCAGTAGTCGAACGTCGTACCGGCGAACTTGTCCTCGGCGAGGGTGTCGCCGAGCTGGATGTTGCTGGCATCCTGGCCCTTGGCGATCATGTCGGATTTGCAGATGGCGTAGGACTGGTCGTTGATCTCTTGGCCGTAGAGGCGCAGGCGTGCGTTGGGGTTGAGCCCCGGCTTGTCGGGGGTGCCGATGAAGTGTTCCTCTGCCACCGAGAGCATGCCGCCCGTGCCCGCTGTGGGGTCGTAGATGCTCCGCACGGCACCGGGCTCCGCGAGGCCTTCGTCGTCGCCGGCGAACAGCAGATCGACCATGAGCCGGATCGCGTCGCGTGGGGTGAAGTGCTCACCGGCTGTCTCGTTCGAGGCCTCGGCGAACTTCCGGATGAGCTCCTCGAAGAGGTCGCCCATCTCGGCGTTGCTGACCTTGTCCGGGTGCAGATCGACCTTGGCGAAGGACTGCACCACGATCAGCAGCCGGTTCTTCTCGGCGAGGGTCGCGATCTGGTTGTCGAAGCGGAACCGGTCGAAGACGTCGATGTTCTTGGAGAACCCCGCGATGTAGTCGGTGAGGTTCGCGGACAGGCCGTCGGGGTCGCCGACGAGGGTGGCGAAGTCCCATGGGCTGGCGTTGTAGAAGTTCAGGCTGGTGGCGCGCTTGATCTTGACGTCGCGCAGCTCCTCTCGCGGCTCGGCCTCGGCGAGCGAGCGGACCTTGTCGCGGGTCGGTTCGAGCACGCAGTCGAGGCGGCGCAGGATCGTCATCGGGAGGATGACGTCGCCGTACTGGTGGGGCTTGTAGACGCCGCGGAGCTGGTCGGCGATCGACCAGACGAAGTTGCCGAGGGTGCTCACGAATCTCCTGAAGATGGTTGCCGCATGAGGGTAGTCCGGCTCGGTCGGCAGCGGGTGGAGACGGCCGATAGAACGCCGTGCCTACGCCGATAGAGCGTGTGCGATCACCGGCGCGATGCCGCTGCTCGGTGCCGTACACATCGTGAAGGCGATGAGCGGCCACGCCATCAGCCACTTCACCAGCGGTAGACGGTGGCGTGGTGGAACGGTCGGATAAAGACCGACGTACGCCGCGAGGCCTGCGATGGTCAGGACGGCGACTGGGACAACGGCGGAGATGGTGGCCATGGGAACTCCCAAGGGTCAAGAGGTGGCGGTTTGACCGTGGAAGGTGCGCGGGACCTGCGCCGTGTGACACGGCTGGCTGGAACTTCTTACCGCGACGGTTCCTGGACCGAGGCGGGGTAGGCGCTGAGCAGCCAGCGCAGGCGCGACAGCTCGCTAGAGGTCGCTCGTCGTTGCCGATAGGTGACTTCGCTACGGTCCACCTCGAGCTCCATTGCCCTGATCAGTTCTCGTAGCTTCCTCGCGCCGTCGACCGTGCGCTGTCGGCAGACATCGGAGCAGTAGGCGGGTGGCCGCCCGCGGCCACCCGGCCATTCCATTCGGGTGTCGCAGTCCGGGTTGTCGCAGCGACGAGTCGGCCCCGCCTCACGGCCTGCCTGCACATTTCTCGGCGCGGGAACCATGCGTGCCTCTCTATCGGACGTTCGCTCCACGCGAGTCTTGCAGATGGTTGACCGGAAATAGTGCACCCGAGTGCACATTTGACCCTGCGAGCTGTCTAATAGAACTAATAGGCGCCCCGGATAAAGTGCAGAATTCCTTGCCGGGGACGCGGTCGCAGTCGTACGCTCGCGACGAGTTGTCGAGGCCGCGCGCCTCCGCAAAAGACCGGAGGCGCACCCGCTGGCACGGGGCGCCTCCGTATTGGTCAACTCCCCATGGACGCTTGGAAGCGAGGGAATATGACCGTTGCCGATTCTACGCGGAGGCGCATCGCGCTATCAGCCCCCGAGCTCTCCTGGACCATCGCGGTCGACGGGCACGCGTCGTCATGGGATTGGTCGCTTGGCAGCCCGGATCCTGAGTCGTTGCGGCCCGTTCGCCGGCCGACGTCGGGAGCGGTGTCGCGTCATATCCCGGTGCGCGCCTTCAGCACGACCACCAGCGACTTCGTCGAGCTCGAGTCCGGTCTTGAGCACGACCTCTTTCGCCTGCTCGATCGCGACGGAGCCGTCGTCTGGCTTGTCGCTCAACCGCTCCGGCTGACGTGGCCGGTGGTCGGCCGGAAGAAGGCACGGACGCACACACCCGATCTCCTCTCCGTCGACGCGGGGGGCCGCGTGACGGTCTGGGATGTGAAGCGCCCGCAGCAGGCGACCGCGGATGACTTCGCAGTCGATCGAGCGGTCACAGAATGTGCTTGTGTCGAAGTGGGCTGGGGATACGAGGTCTTCACCGGTCTCGGTCCAGTTCATCAACACAACTTGATGTGGTTGCACTCGTATCGCCGTCAGCCCGCCTGGGCTGCGTCGTGCGAGCCAGAGGTGCTTGCGCAGGCCGCGGGAGGATGTGTCCTTGGCGAGTTGGTCACACCGGATGATCCGCAGCGAGCCGCGGTCGTGTGGCACCTGATCTGGGCCGGTCGCCTCCGCCTCGATCTCACCAGCCGCCTGACGGCACAGACAGCCGTCGCGTCATGATCGAGCGGTCCGCGGCGACGGAGCTTCGCGTGGGTGCTCGGGTTCTCGGTAACGACGGGTACCTGGTCGTCACGGCCCTCGGGCGCCACACGGTCACGGTAGAGACCAGCAACGGGGAGAGTAGGGACATCGGCTACGGCGCGATCGTGGCCTCCGAGATGGCGAACGGCCAGGTCGCCGCCGTGGGCCGATCCCTCGAGCCGTGGTGGTCCGGCCTGCCCGCGCCCGTGCACGACGCCGCACTGTTCAAGCTCGAGGTCGTCCTCGAGGTCCTCACCGGCTATCGGCTCGGACACTCACGTCTCGCGCTTCCGGGAGAGCCGTACGTACCGTTCGGGGACTCCGGCATGAGCGAGACCCGACGCTGTGCCCGCATGGCCGAGCTCCTCTGCTTCGAGAACAGCGTGGACCGCACGGTGGTTCGGCGCATTACTGACGGAGAACCGGGCGCGGGATCAGTTGGTGCGAACACTGTGCAGGAGTGGATCCGACGTTGGCGCCGTGACGGGCTGCGTGGCCTTGTTGACGGACGCTCAGTCAAGCAACCTGCCGGCTTCGAGGCCCTCGACGTACGCGTCCGCGCGATCGTGGATGAGATCTTCAGGCGGTTCGACGGCGATGTCTCGCGGATGAACCTCACGGCGATCGAGGCCGAGCTGCGTGTGCAGATGAAGGCGCAGGGCATCGGCGATGTCGCGGTACCGCAGCGGCTGATGCAGGAGTATCTCTCCGAGCGGCAACGGGCGCTGGGCCGCACGACGCGCTCTCATCGGTCTCGGCGGGTGCGGCGTGCTGCGTCCGCGCATACGAGCTATGCGGCGATGCATCCGGGGCACCTGGTGATGGATGCGACCCGTGCCGACGTGCGCGTCTGGGACGAGGTCCACGAGTGCCCGCGCAACGTCGAGGTGCTGACGATCATGAGCGTCGCCACGCGCGTCGTCGTCGCGCTGCGCCTGACGCCGCAGTCAGGCAATGCGCTGGAGGCAGGGCTGGCGCTGTACGACGCGCTCCGGCCGATGTCGATGCTGGTGGAGGGCACCACGATCGATGACTGGCGCTGGGGCGGCGTACCGGAGACGCTTGATCTGTCCGAGGTCTCGATCCACCGATCCCGGAAGCGTGTGATCCCGCCCGGCGCGAGTCTCTCGGCGCTCAACGATGTGCAGGGTGAGCACGTGAAGCCCGGCGTGACGCCTTCGTCGCTGCGGTGCGACCACGGGTCGGTGTTCATCTCTGAGCAGTTCACCGCGTTGCTGCGGGACTTCGGGATCGACCTGATGCTGTCGCGTGGTTCGAAGCCCAGCGACAACCCTCACGTGGAGAGGTACCATGAGACGTTGCAGCGGGCTTACCAGTCGGTGCCGGGCTACAAGGGCCGCAACGTCTCCGAACGGGGTCGCAGGGTTGACGACTCGGGCGAGAAGCTCCTGACCGCTGCGGAGCTGGAGCGGCACCTTCGGCGCTTCATAGCGTTGGATTACCACCGCGAGCGACATGACGGCCTGACCCTTCCCGGGCGGCCCGACATCCGGTTGACCCCGCTGGAGATGTGGGACGCGATGCTGCAGGTCACCGGCCGCCTCCACGTGCCCCAGCACCCAGACCTGATCTACCAGTTCCTCCCCATCCGTTGGCTCACCATCGGCCACGCCGGGGTGGAGTACAAGAACCTCATCTACGACGCCGAGGTCCTGAAGGAGTTCCGCGACGTACGCCGCGGAACCTTCCGCGCGAAAGACCGAGCGGCACCGTTCCACTACGACCCGCGCGACATGACACGGATCTGGTTCCGCCACCCCCAGACCGGCCGGGTCCACGAGATCGCCTGGAAGGCCAAGCACCTCTACGACCTACCCCTGTGGGAGTCGATGGTCGATCGGGCCGACGCCCTCATCGTGGGCCGTGGCGGGAACCGTGCCCTCAAGCCCCGCGCGGCCGAGCACCAGCTGATCGAGGTCTTCGGTCGTCTGCATGAGGTCAAGACACCCACGGAGCGGCGCCAGGACTACGCAAGTCGGCTGCGGTGGGACCAGGCCCAACGCGACCACGACGAGGCCGCTGAGGCCGCAGCCCTCATGGATGGGGAGGGCGACACCTCGACACTGACTCGCCCTGACCTGCGGGTAGTGCCCGACGTCGACGACGAGATCTGGCCCGACTACGACAACCCGGACCAGGCGGTGTGGTGATGGACTCCTATCAGTGGCACCAGCAGGCTGCCGCGACGCGGCCGGAGCCGCCCTCGCCGTACACGCTGGCCCAGCTGCAGGCGATGGATGCCGACGCCCGGACCAGCTACGCCCGCGAGGTGTGCAGCACCCTGCTGGCATGCCCGATCCCCTCACCGATTCACGAGGCGGTCGGCATCGACCTGTCCGAGCAGCTGGACTGGGCGCTGCTCGAGCCACCAGGCGCCAGGACGATCCTCGCGGTCTCAGCGCCGTACGCCGCCGGCAAGTCGACCCTGATCAAGCAGTGGGCTCACGACCAGTACCGGGCATGGCTCGGCCGCGTCGACCCGAAGGTCCTGCCCGAGTGGCGGCCACAGGCCAACGTCCTGGCCGACCACGTACCGATCTGCTACCTCAGCCTGCTCTCGGAATCGAAGGGCAAGGACGTCTACGTCCAGCTCCTGGCGTTCCTGGGCCGCAAGACCGAAGGCATTGCCGAACGCGACCTGGCGATCCAGACCGTGCGAGCTCTGCGCCTGCACGGGGTACGGATGGTGATCCTGGACGACGCCCACATGCTCCGCACCAGCTCGGCAACCGGCCGCGCCACGCTCAACGCGGTCAAGCACCTCAACACCGAGCTCGGCGAGCTCGGCGGCGTGCTGGTCCTCGTCGGTGCCGAGCTGTCCGCTGGAGAAGCACTGGGCGACCCGCAGATCCGAGGCCGCCTGTCCGAGCACACGTTGAGCGCCTACGGGATCGGGACTGACGAGCAGCGGGCGTGCTGGCAACGGTTTCTGCGTTCCTGCGAGGCGCAGATCATGGCCTACGTCCCCGGCGGCCACCTGGGACTGTTCGCGAACCGCCACGCCGGCTACCTGTGGGAGCGGACCGGCGGGTACGTCGGCGACACCGCGAAGCTCCTCATCGCAGCCACTGGCCACGCGATCCGGTATGCACAATCGTTGGACAGAGCCGTCTTAGAACAGATCCGTACGAGTGAGCGGGCTGTCGACCATCAAAGACAGCAGGACCTCCTGCGGAAGCGTGCCCCCAAGAAGCAGCGGGTAGCCGGATGAGCCGCCGGCCGGCGGTGCGGATCGAACCGCGGCCCGAGGAGTCGGTGCCCTCGATGGTGACGCGGCTGGCTCGGGCGCTGGGCGTCACGCAGCGGTCCCTGCTCCCCGCCGGCCACGGCGGTCTGTATTTCTCCAACCCGGGATGGTGGCTACCCGAGGTTGTCGACCTGCTCGGCATCGCGGCCGAGCAGTTGCGGGACCACACTCTCGATGGTCGCCTCGGCAATCAGCTCACTGTCGCGGCGCCGTCGGTCATGCTGCGCGCCGGCAGGTGGCTGACCTGCCCGACCTGCGCCACGGGCACCTATTGGACGGCGCTCGTGCTCGTCAGCTCCTGCAGCACCTGCCGTGTGCTGCTCACTCCCCAGGTCAGACCGGACCGCGCCCGGCGGCCCCGACCCGTTGCCGCGCCACCTGAGGCACTCGCCTTGCAGGCGGCGTACATCCAACTCCTGACGTCTCAGGTGGCCGGAGGAGCGGCTGCCGATGACGACGGCGGCGAGCTGCGGCGACGCTTCGAGCGCGTCATCCGGCTGCTGCGGTTCTGGCGCCGCGCACACCGGCCGAGCGCGGCCGGTCCTACAGCACTGGACTCTCCGGTCGCTGGCGCGGAGTTCGCGACCTCTGCCTGGCCGGCCAGCGCCACCGACGACACCACCGTGGCGTTCATCGCCGAGACCATGCGACGGCGGCTGCCGGACGCTGAAGGTCCAAGGCCGGCCGACCACACCGCAGCCAGGCGCGCCCTCCACCGTGAACTCCTCGCGGCCGGCATCACCGACAGGCACATCCCGACCTATCTGCTGCCCGACAAGCGGCTGGCCCACGCGATGCCGTACGACCTCGATATCGGCCTTGCCGCCAGCCGCGCGCTGCGCCGTGAAGCCGCACATGCACATTGCGGCGTACCCCCGGCTGGGCACGTGCTCGATGGCCGCCGCGGGTCGGTCGACGGGCGACACGAAACCCTCACCCTCGACCGTCACCTCGAAAGCACCCCGATAGGGATTGGCACATTGACGAGGCTGGCGCACCAGCTGGCCAGTGGGGGAGCGATCGACTACGTCGAGCGAGCAGCGACCCTGGCGACGCTGCGACGAGTCCCGAACCCGGTGCTCGCCCAATGTCCCACGCGCCTCGACCCGGAGCTCGCCGCAGCGTGGATCCGGATCGAACTGAGCGGACACCCGCCGCGTGAAAGGTGGCTGCTTCGCGACATTGCGGATTTCGACCAAACACTCCGTCCTGAGGACCGCCTCATCCTGATCGAGCACGGCACGCAGGTCGTGAGCGTCGTCGCGGACGACGTCGCCAGGGCTACCCGGAGCGTCCGCGCCACGCCGGAGTACGAGTTTGCGAGGGCCGGCGGTGTCTCCTGACGTGCGACGCCTGCCGGTTCGGATCTCACCCGAGCCGGGGGAGGCACTCGACGGCTTCCTGGAACGTCTCGCGGACATCAATGGTCTGACCCACCCTCAGCTCGTACGCCGTTGTGCTGGTGAGGAGACAGCAGCGTTCGCCGCCCTGCGACCTGCCGCGGTATTCGGCCGCCGTCTGCGGGTCTTCACCGAGCTGCCGCAGGACCGGCTGCATGAGATCACCCTCGGTGGGCTGGCCGGGATCGATCTCGACGGCCTCGACCCAGGTGAGCGCCGGACCTGGCGGGCGGTCGCTGCTCGCGGTTGGGCCCCGGCCCGCGGGACCGCCATCTGCCCGACCTGCCTGCGCGATGACGGCATCTGGCGCATCGCCTGGCGCCACCCCTGGATCACGACCTGCCTGCCCCACCAGTCCTGGCTCCTCGCCACCTGCCCCGAGTGTGGGCTGCGGTTCCGCTCACAGCGCACCCTGCTGCGCACCGTCGACACCCAGCCCGGGACGTGCGGCAACCCAGGCGGCCGGCGCGGCAGCTCCTGCTCGCAACCACTCGATGAGCTCAGCGCTGACACCCCTCCCCGGTCGGTGCTCGCCGCGGCCGAACGGATCTGGGCCGCAGTCCACGGCACCGACGTCGACGTCCTCGGCAGCCCATGCCCGGCGGCCGACTACCTTGCCGAGATCAAGGCGCTCACCGCTCTGCTGCTCCACCTCGCGACCCAGCCCGGGGGCGAGCAGCTCGCCGACTGGGCCGACGCCGCACGCGCTGACCGTGATCGCAGGGCCGGTGACCGCGGGGCGCGCTGGGGACTCGCCCCACCGGCTGACCTCCAACTCCGCGGCCAAGCCATCGCCACCGCGGACGCGATCCTGCGCAAGCGAGACCTGGATGAGGCCGCCGATGCGCTGCACCCCTGGACCGAGCTCACTCCGCCCACCAACGACGGCCAGCTCGGCTGGCTGGCCGACCGCACCGCCATGACCCCCACGCTGACCAGGCTCGTGATGGCCGCGACCGCCCAACGCCGCCGACTCGCCGCGCTGCTCACCGACCGGCCACCGATCGACGCGCGTCTCATCCCGCAGTGTCTGCCTGCGGACCTGTACGCCGAGCACCTCGACGGGCAGCTCGGGGTCAACGCCAGCACCGGCCGCGTCTTCGCCAGCCTCTGTCTGGCCAAGCTCGGCCGCCCCGAATGCACATGGCCTGACGCAGCCGCACTCCTCGGCCTGGACCGCGCGACGGGCCTGCACGCCGTACGCGCCTGCACCGGCGAGATTCTCTGCGGTCCCCTCACCTTCACCGACCACCTCACACAGGTTGCGGCGGCACTGGCCGAGCAGGGTGTCGACTACCGAGCCCGCGAGGGCGCAGTGCGCACCTTGGCCACGAAACGGCGCTGGTACGAGACGTGGGCACGGCACCACCGGCCCCGGGCCTTGCCGTCGAGCCGGCCGTACGCTGTCACCTACCTGTGGGTCATCCGCGCCGGCGGCACCCCACGATCCAGCCCTGGTTGGGCCCAGCCCCCGACCACGACCGAGATGGCGTACTACCGCCGCTACACGGTCAGCATGAGCACCAGCCCTGACGCGCGCGGCGCGCTCCTCGTCCTCGTCGAGTCCGCCGGCGGCTCGGAGCGCACCGAGGCATGGCCTTGAGACCGCCTCGACAGAACTGTCGGCCGCCGCTGATACCCAAGACCCAAGGAGCACCACGACCAGCGGCTGGAGAGGAGAACGCGATGGCCGATGACCCGACCAGATCCAGCGAGCCCGCGACCTTGACCGCGAGCATCGACGATGGGGCCACCGGCCTATGGCAGATCACCACCGCAACTGGGAGCGTCTACCTGCTCGACCTCGATCAGCGCCTTCTCACCCGGGTCCCCGAGCTACGTGCGATGCGCCGCGACCACGAGCCCCTCCACCTGCACCAGCTCATCGAGGCCCGCGTCGGGGCTAGCGGCCGCTTCCTCGTCCAGGTCCGAGACGACGGCATCGCCACCATCCGGCTGACCTCCGCCATCGTCGCCATCGATCAGCTCCCACCACCACCACCGGCGACGCGGTGTGGGACCAGTCGACGCCTCCAGCTTGATGGGACTGAAGATGAACGCCCAGCCCACTGAGCTGCAAGCCGCGACTGACCTGCCGCCGATCGCGGTGGTCCTGGACATCGACGGCGTGATCGCGCCGATCGGCGGCCCCACCGTCTGGGGCGATGACGTCACGCTCGGCGACCCGGAGCATGGCCTGGTGCTCTCACCAGCCATGTGCGCGGCAGTCGACAAGCTCGACGGCCTCGCGCACGCCGGCTGCTACTGGCTCACCGACTGGACCCAACGCATGCGCCGCGACCGCGACCTGCTGCCCGGCCGCGACTGGCCGGAGATCGCCGACTCACAATCCGGCCCCGCTCGGGCAGAGCAGTGGGCGGGCGAGTGGTGGAGTGCCCTGCCGTGGTGGAAGTGGTGGGTCGTCGACGAGTGGCTCAGCATCCACCCCGAGATCCAGAGACTCGTCTGGATCGATGACCACCTCCAGAGGCACCAAGCTCCCGCGCAAGCCGAGGCGAGCCTCGCCCGACGAGCGTGGACCATCGAGACCGCCCTCCGGGCCGGTGCCGGAGTCGACGCCCTACTCCTCGCCCCGGACAAGCACACTGGCCTAAGGCCCCTCGATCTCCAGATCGTCGGTGACTGCATCCTCGGCGTCCGGTGACCTGAGCGAGTTGATCGGACGGTGTCCCGGTACGCCCTGGGCGTACCGATCAGGTACGCCGGTGGCGTAGTACCGGGAGGCCACGCACGCCGCACCGGCGGGTTGTGTAGAACGACCAACGTTGTCGGTTGGTTTGCTTACCTTGCTGTCATGGCAATCTCCGAGCGTGCACGGGTCATGGTGACCGTCAAGGCGTACCCGCAGCTCAGCAAGAAGTCGGGCGAAGTCGTCTGCGTTGCCGGAGTACGCCTCGACCAGCCAGAACCCGAGTGGATCCGCCTCTATCCGGTCGCTTACCGCGACCTCGACGAGTATCAGCGGTTCAAGAAGTACGAAGTCATTGACGTCGAGGTCAGGCGCGGCAAGGACACCCGGCCCGAGAGCTTCATCCCGGCTCAAGGGAGCATCAACGTCGTGCGCTCCATCGGTCCCGGGTCGGATCAGCGGTGGACCGAGCGCCGTAAGCTGATGGGGAGCCTCGTGGGCCAGACCACGATGTGCAGATTGTTACGTCAGAACGAGCGGAGCGGACGCAAGGCGGCGCCGTCCCTGGGGCTGATCAAGCCTGATGTGTTGGACGTCGAGGTCGAGAAGAACCACGGCTTCGACGCCGACCGCCAGGCCCTCGCTGCACTCGCCGCTGACGCAACGTTCTTCACTGACGCCAAGAAGGAGCTCGAACCGAGCCCCTACGTCGTGAAGTACCGGTATCGCTGCCAGGAGCCTGGGTGTCAGACCCACACCCAGACTCTCATCGACTGGGAGGTCGGCGAGGCCGGTAGAAAGTGGCCGCGCCACTATCCGGAGGCTGAGATTCCCGGTCGCATTCGCGACAAGTTCCTCACCCAACTCTGTGGGGCAGATCGCGACACCCACTTCTTCGTCGGGAACACCCACCAGTGGCTTACGACGTTCCTAGTGCTGGGCGTCTTCTGGCCCAAGGCCGAACTCGACGCCCCGCTGTTCTAACTGGCAGGCAGGGCAACGACCGGCATCGGCGCTGCTCCGACCACCTCGTCGATGATCACCTTGCGGTGGCACATCTCTGGGTCGGACTCGAAGCACAGCACGGCCACCACTTCGTTGGCGGCCAAGCTCGCCAGGTCGTGTAGAGATGACTCGGCCTCGGGCGATTGGAGAGCTTCGCGGAAGACGCGTCGCCCCTCCTCTACGCGGCCATCCCAGAACGGCTGGCGGTTCTCTTTGGCGTTGCCCAGGCTCCGCATGTGTCGGTAGCCAATCCCCGCTGCAGCCAGCGCCTCCTGCAGCCGGGTCTTGGAGAAGCCCGCCTTCCGACTGATCGCGTTGAGGCGAACGTCAGCCACCGTGTGCACGCCCGCACGCACGAGTGCGGCGACAAAGTCGTCGATCGTGCGCCCCTCGTATCCGACGGAGACGATCCCGTGGGTCATGCGCTCTTCCTTCCGACGTGATTGACGGTGTTCGGCGTCCTTAACCAGTTCATCGATCGACACCGACAGCGCTCGACAGATAGCTGCAACCTTCAGCACGCCAGGGTCGCGGGTCTGTCCCTGCTCGACCTTCATCAAAGTGTTGGGTGACATGCCGGCCTTGACTGCGAGCGTCGCGCGGCTGATGCCAGCCGCGTTGCGTCGATCGGTGAGCGCCTCGCCGAGGCCATTGAGGCCCCTGGAGTTCTTTGCGGGCCGCCCTACACGCACGGCCTAAAGGGTAGCAGTAAATATTTACTATTTGAGTACGCATGCGCGAGCCGGCGGGCCGTGCCCCCGCGTGGAAACAGTGCGAAGTGGCCATCAGTGTCGGACCCCACTCCTACGCTGGGCCCTGATCGAGAGGAGGCACCATGCTGCAGCGACCGCTGTTGTTCTTCTCGTCGTATGCGCCGTTGTTCGGGATCCTCGCCATTCGCTTCGAACGCCCCGCACTCGTGTACGCATGCATCGCTCTGGCCGCAGCCGGAGTCGCTGCGTTGCTGGCAATCATCTGGGTGCACTCGGGGACCAACGGGCCGGAGATGATCATCGCTTCGGTGAACAACGCGGGCGGTGAAGCGGCGTCGTACCTCGCTGGGTACCTGCTGCCGTTCGTGACGGTCAGCCAGCCCGGCTGGCGGGACGTCTGCGCCTACGGTGCGTTCATCGTTGTCGCTGGGATTGTGCATTCGAGAACGAGCGCCATCCAGGTCAACCCACTCCTGTTCCTTCTTGGCTGGAGGATCCTTCAGGTCACCACCGACAGTGGCGCAACCGTCTTTCTGATCACCCGCAAGGCGCACTTCACCGGCGATACCGTGTGCACGTCGCGGCTCGGCGACGACGTCCGCGTCGAGCAGAACTGCCGAAGATAAGAGCCGGGTAGGGAGATACATGTCCGCCGACACAGTGACGCTTACTGGATCTGGTCAACTCGTAGTCGCCTGGTCGACTGGCGCCGACTACGGCGGAGCGCACCTGGCGGTGGGCGGCGACCTCGCTGCCCGACTACTCGAGTTCGCGCAGGTAGCCAGCGCCGATCTCTCTAGCGGCCACCCCTACGGCCCCGACGTCGACATGGAGGACAGCACGCACCTCGTCGCTGAGCGGGCCGACCTCCAGGACACGCTGCTGCTTCAGACGGTAGAACAGGGCGCGGACTTGCCGTTGGCGACTGAGAAGGACATCGCCGACCGCTCCCTGACCTGCTACGCGCTCGTCGTCGGCTCGGGCACATCGAAGGTGACGTTCATTCGAAAGCGGAGCCCTGTCGCTCTCGGCTCCAAGGCACTGGTCGGTCGTTTCCTCAGCGGCGAGGTCACCGAGGTGAGCGAGCCGCTCTTTGCGTTTGACAAGACCTTCGACCTGATCGTCACCAGCGACAAGGTCCTGATCCTCAACAAGAGCGGTTTCGATTCTCTGTTTCGTCACTCTGCGGTGGTCCTCGCGAAGACCCCCGACTGGGTCACCGAACTCGCCGCCCATCTGCCTCTCGCTCCCGGTAGCGATGTCCTTCTAAACGAAGCCCTGCAGCGCAACCAGTTCCATCGCAACAAGTTTCAAGCCATTCTCAAACGGCCGCACATCCGGAGCCTCACGCCGGCCGACGTCGAGGACGGCATGAGACGGCACGGACTCGACCCGGCGGTTCTCATGCCGGGCGGCCAACTTGTCTTCGACACCCCCGAGAACACCAAGCAGATCCTCAACCTTCTCAACGAAGACCTGTTCAAGGGCGAGTTCTCGGGCGATGAGTTCGCGGCTGGAAGCAAGCGCCGCATCAAGTGAACCGATTGGTCGCCATGAGTGTCGATTGCTTCGGTCCTGCTGCTCTACATTGACGAGGCTCGCCAGAACCAGGTGTTTCGTCAAAGTTCCTCGCGTCAGATCCGTCAATCTTCGCTGCATCTCGACAGCTGCTGCGATCCCCACAGGGCCAAGGTCTCCCGGGCGGGAGCACTTCGGCCCGTGCGGTGCCGACCGCCCGGCCGCACCCTCGAGGTATGACCAGGATCCAGCCAGGAAGCATCGTCGTCGCAGTCGACGGCTCGCCCGCCTCCGAGCGGGCGGTGCTGTGGGCCGCCGAGCAGGCACACCTCGAGCGGCGCCGGCTCGTCGTCGTCACCGCCGTACCTGAGGGCACGAGCGAGGCGAGCGAGGCGGCGGTGGAGCTGGCGCGCCACTGGCGCCCGGGCATCGAGGTGGCCGGGGCCACGATCGACGGCCCGCCGCGGGAGGTGCTGCACGAGCTCTCCTTGGCGGCACACCTCCTGGTCGTCGGGTCCCGCGGGCGTGGGCCTGTGGAGAGCGCGGTGCTCGGATCGGTGAGCGCGTCGGTCGCCCGGCACGCGGGCTGCCCCGTGGTGGTCTGCCGACCCGGCTCGGTCGGGCGCGTGCACCGCGGCATCCTGGTGGGTGCGGAGGCGACGCCGACGTGCGGCACCGTGCTCGAGTTCGCCTTCCACCAGGCGTCCCTGCGCGACGTACCGCTCACCATCGTCGGCGACGGGAACGACGCCGGGGCGGCTGCGGCCGCGCTGTCGATCGCCGAGGCGACAGCCGGGTTCGCCGAGCTCTTCCCCGAGGTCCGCGTCACGGTCGAGCCGGACAGCGTGTTCGCCGACGAGTGCGACGGCCCGAGCTCGTGGCGTTGGGACATGATCGTGGTCGGTCGTGCCGGCAGGGGGACGATCCGGCACAGCGCGACGCAGATGCTCGAACGCTCCCGCACCGTCGTCGCGGTCGTTCCGGAGACCTCGGACGACGAGCTCGTCCGCGGCTGCGACGCCACCGCGTCAGCGATTCGCGGCTACACCGCGGTCGCCACGACCGTGTAGTTCTCGGCGTCGAGGCTGAAGGTGCTCGTCTCCACGCGGAGGCCGACGCGCTGAAGGTCGGCCTCGAGCTCGTCGTACCGGTACGGCCAGCAGGACAGCAACTCCGAGCGGACGAGGACCGACCCGGCCGCACCGACCTGCGCGATCGCGATCTCGATGTGGTGCTCGTCCTCCCAGTGCGGTGCGATCTCCCAGCGGTAGACGACGACGGCGTCGCGACCGTTCCGGCGGACGAGGCGGTCGCCGATGTCGAGCCGGGAGCCCCTGGATCGCACGAGCTCCCAGGTGCGGGAGGTGAGCACCAGGTGCCCGCCGGGGCGAAGGAGTCGTGACATCGACGCCAGCGCGGCGAGTCTTCCGCTCGCGCCCGCGGCGTGGTGCAGCGAGTTGCCGACGCAGAAGACCATGTCGAAGCTGGCGTCCTCGAAGTGGTCGGGCAGCGCCTGCCAGTCGGCCTGGAGGGTCCGGACAGCTGCCCCGTGCTCCGCGGCCAGCTCCGCCGTACGACGCACCATCGCCGCACTGGCGTCGGTCGCGACGACCTGCAGGCCACGACCGGCGAGGCCGACGGCCAGCTGACCGGTGCCGCACGAGCAGTCGAGGATCCGAGCATCCCGAGGCGCGAGACCCAGGACGTCGTCGAACGACGCGGCGAAGTCGGCCGGGGTCAGCTTCGCGTCCGAGATGAGCCACTCGTACACCTCGGCGAGCGCGTCATAGCTCGTCAGCGGGCTCACCCCCGAACCGCTCGGCGAGCAGGGCGATGTCCTCCGGCCCGGTGCCGCAGCAGCCGCCGACGTAGCGGGCGCCGGCGGCGATCCAGGGCGCCACGAGGTCGGGATCGAGGGGGGCGCCGTACGCCCAGGTCTTGGTGACGCTGTCCCAGCTGCCCCCGCGGTTCGGGTAGGTGATCGCCGGGAGTCCGGTGGTCCGCGTGGCGCTCTGGACGGCCGCCAGGACGTCCTCCTGCGCCGAGCAGTTGACCCCGGCCGCGATGATCGAGGAGCTTCCGGCGAGGACGCCGTACGCCTCGTCCAGCCCCTGCCCGGCACAGGTCCGGGTCCCGCTGACCGAGTAGCAGAACCAGGCGGGTACGCCGAGGTCGTCCAGCAGCTCGACCAGGACCTCGGCCTCGACGGCGTCCGGGATCGTCTCGACCGCGAGCAGGTCGGGCTCGGTCCCGGCGAGCAGCTCGAGCCGGGAGGCGTGGAACTCCCGCAGCCGCGACCGCGGCACCCCGTAGTTGCCGCGGTACTCCGACCCGTCGGCCAGGAACGCGCCGTACGGCCCGACCGAGGCCGCGACCAGCAGCCCGGGCCGGGTGTCGGCGACCTCGTCGCGGGCCTCCCGCGCGAGAGCCACGCTCCTGAGGATCAGCTGCCGGGCCGTCGCCTCGTCGTACCCGGCGGCGACGAGGCCCTCGATGCTCGCCTGGTACGTCGAGGTGGTCGCGACCTGCGCGCCGGCGGCGTAGAACGCCCGGTGCGCCTCGACGATCCGGGCCGGCTCCTCGCCCAGCAGCCGGGCGGTCCACAGGCCGCCGCTGAGATCCGCACCCCGTTGCTCGAGGGCGGTCGAGAGGCCGCCGTCGAGCACCACCACCGTTGAGGAATCGACCACGCGCCCATCCTGTCAGCCCGGTGGATCGGCGCTGGTCGATCCGTGCGCTCAGTCCGCGGTCGGGTGCCAGGGCAGCCGGTACGCGCGGTAGCTGACGTAGCCGGTCGGGTACGACGCGTCGAAGACCACGTCGCCGGAGGGGCTGAACTCGGAGAGGTGGTTCAGCGAGCCCCAACCGGTGAAGACGTCGCCGTTGTCGAGCACCTGGGCATTGCCCTGCGAGGACGCGAGCGAGGTGGTGGGCTCGTCGTACTCCCTCACCAGGGTCGCGGTGTGGCGGCGCGTGTCGAGCCGGACCGTGGTGACGCGGCTGCTGGGGTACTCGCTCGAGGCGTTCTGACCGGTGTTCGCGGTGCCCGCCGACTCGTTGTCGAAGACGGTGACCACGCCGTTGCCGTGGTCCTCGGCGTCGTGCTGCCACGCGAAGATTTCGCCCGCGTCGTTGAGCCGGGTGCCGTCGGCGGCGCGGAGCGTGAAGGAGCTGTTCTTGCCACCGAGCCTCCAGTCGATCGCACCGGTACGCCGGTCGACGTCGTACGCCGTCCAGGTGTTGCGGGCGTCGATGAGCAGGTTGCCGGTGCTGTCGACCTTGACCGCGTTCACGTGGAACCAGTCCCACGGGGTGCTCGCGCTCGCCGGCAGTGGCTGGTGGCTCTCGGAGAACGGGACGTGGTCGGCGCTGTTCCACTCGAGGAGGACCTTGCCGGTGCGGATGTCGATCTCCTGGACGACGCCGTTGATCACGGCCTGGTCGGCGGGGCCACCGATCGAGGTGAGGTCCGCCGTCGACCGCGTGTACGCCAGGACCAGCGCGGTGTTGCGACGGGTGATGAGGAACTCGTGGCCGTCGGCGCTCAGCCCGTTGCCCGCGTGGACCTCGGCGATCTTCCGGTAGTGGTCGTCGTAGATATAGTCGGTGCCGGTGGCCAGGCCGCCGAGGCCCGTGCCCTGCCAGAAGGTGAGGACCGGGCGGCCGCGGTAGGTCTGGGTGCGGAAGTCGGCGATCGTCGTACCGGGGTCGGCGGGGTGGGACCAGACGACGCTGCTGCCGTCGGGGCTGAGGATCTCGGCGGCGTTGGCGTAGCCCGAGCCGCCGAAGGAGTACGGCGCCACGAAGATGTCGCCGCCCGCGTGGGCGCCCAGGCGGTCGGTGGTGACGGTCACCGGCGGCGCGGTCGGGGTGGCGGAGGCGGGGACGGCGACGGCGAGCGCCGCGACGGCAGCGGTGGCGAGGGTGGCCAGTCGGCCGATCCGCGGGGTGGTGGGCATGGAGGTCTCCTCGAGAAGCATCAATGTCTAGTGACTTACTAGACTAGAAGGACGCTAGCAGAAGGGCTGAGGCCGTCGCCGTTGCGCTCAGCGTTGCTGCAGGCGGTACTCCACCTCCGGGCGCCCGGACCCGTAGCGGTGGCCGCGGGTGAGCTCGCCGCTGTCCGCGAGGTGCTCGAGGTAGCGGCGCGCGGTGACCCGTGAGGTGCCGGTGCGGGCCGCGATCTCCGAGGCCGACAGGCCACTCCCGCCCGCCTCGCGCAGGGCCGCCAGCACGGCGCTGAGGGTCTCGGCGCTCATGCCCTTCGGGAGCGTGACGCCCGGGCGGTGCAGGGCGTCGAACATCGCGTCGATCTCGTCCTGGACGACCGACTGCGCCGACTCGGCGAGCTGGGCACGGTAGGCGGCGTACTGCTCGAGCTTGGCCTTGAAGCCGGCGTAGGTGAACGGCTTGAGGAGGTAGTTGGCGACGCCCTGGGTGGCCGCGCGGCGTACGACGTCCTTGTCGCGCGCGGAGGTGACCGCGATGACGTCGGCGAGCACGCCCTCGGCCCGCAGCCGCTGCAGCAGGGCCAGGCCGTGGCCGTCGGGCAGGTGCAGGTCGAGCAGCAGCAGGTCGACGGGCTCGCGCCGGAGGAGTCGTACGGCGTCCGCCGCGCTGTGCGCGACACCGACCAGCTCGAAGCGCTCCAGCCGCTGGACGTACGCCGCATGCGCCTCGGCCGCGATCACCTCGTCCTCGACCACGAGGACCCGGATCGGTGGCAGCGGCGCGCTCATCGCGACTCCGCCAGCGTGACCCGGAAGCGCGCGCCGCCGAGGTCGCCGCGCTCGATCGTGACGGTGCCGCCGTGGCTGCGCGCGACCCCGGCGACCAGGGCCAGCCCCAGCCCGTGGCCGGCCTCCGCCTTCGTCGACCAGCCGCGGGTCAGGGCGTGCTCGGCCTGCTCGGGGGTGAGGCCCGGGCCGCTGTCGTCGACCTCGATGACCGCGCCGCGCTCGGCGGCGAAGCGCACCCGCACCTGCCGCTGCAAGGAGGAGGCCACCGCCTCGAAGGCGTTGTCGACCAGGTTGCCGACGACGGTGACGAGGTCACGGCCGGCGATGCCGTCGAGCTCGGGCAGCTCGCCCTCGATGGTCAGCTCGATCCCGCGCTCGGCCGCCTCCGCGCTCTTGCCGACCAGCAGGGCGGTGAGCGCGGGATCGCCGGCCGCGGCGACCAGCCGCTCGGTGAGCGACTGGCTGAGCGCGAGCTCGGCCGTGGCGAAGTCGAGGGCGTCGGCAGGACGGCCCAGCTCGATCAGCGACACGACGGTGTGCAGCCGGTTGGCCGCCTCGTGGTTGAGCGCGTGCAGCGAGTCGGTCAGCCCGCGGACCAGCTCCAGCTCGCCGGTCGCGGCCCGCAGCTCGGTCTGGTCGCGCAGCGTCACGACGGCGCCGACCTCGTGGCCCTCCCAGGTCGCCGGCGAGGAGCTGACCAGGACGAGTCGCTCTCCGGCGGCGTACAGATGGTCGCTGCTGGCGGTGGTGCCGAGCACCGTGGACACCAGCCCGGGCGCGAGGCCCAGGTCGTCGAACGGCCGCCCGACGACGTCCTCGGGCAGGTCCAGCAGCCGGCGGGCCTCGTCGTTGGTCAGCTGCACCCGGCCGGCGTCGTCGAGCAGCACCAGTCCCTCGCGCATCGCGCCGAGGACGGCGGAGTAGAACTCGTACATCCGGCCCAGCTCGTGGGCGCCGAGGCCGTGGGTCTGGCGGCGTACCCGTCGCGACACCAGCCAGGTGCCGAGCAGCCCGAGCAGCAGCACGGCGGCCGCGGCGGCCACGATCGCGGCGAGGGTGTGGGCCACCCGTCGGTCGATGGCCGAGACCGTGATCCCGACCGCCACCATCGCGACGACCCGGCCCTGCCGGTCGCGGATGGGCGCGACCGCGCGGACCGACGGGCCGAGGGTGCCGGCGTACTCCTCGGTGAAGACGTGGCCCTGCGGGGCGTCGCCGACGTCGCCGATGAACGGCTTGCCGATCTGCGCGGGGTCGGGGTGGCTGTAGCGGATCCGGCGCATCGACATCACGGTCACGAAGTCGACGCCGCTCGCGTGCCGCACGGCCTCGGCCAGCGGCTGCACCTCGCGGCTGGGATCGCGCGTCCCCACGGCCGCGACCAGGTCCGGCGAGGACGCGAAGGTGGTCGCCACGCCGGTCACCTCGTGGGTCGCGTCCGCGCGGGCGTCGTGGCGTGCGTCGTACGCCGCCAGGGCGATCGCCGCCGCACCCAGCAGCAGCACGACCACGACCTGCAGCACCAGCATCTGGCGGGCCAGGGACGGTTCGCCCCTGCGCTGCAGGCGACGGGTCGAGGAGCCGCGGGCCATGTCCGGATTGTTCCACCGCCCGCGTCCGGCGCCGCGAACACAACGAACACAAGAGTGACGGCGCTCACATCGGGACCGAGGGTGGTGCTCCGAGGGCGCCGGCACGGTGCCGGCCCGCTGTGAAGGAGGACCCGTGAGCACCGCAGCTCCCAGGAACCGCACCAGGTATCTCTACCCGGCCGTGCTGGCCGCCGTCGCGCTCGGCATCCTCGTCGGCCTGGTGGCACCGGACTTCGCCGTCCAGCTCGCCCCGCTGGGCAAGGGCTTCGTGGCGCTGATCAAGATGATGATCCAGCCGGTCATCTTCTGCACGATCGTGCTCGGCGTCGGGTCGGTCTCGAGCGCCGCGAAGGTCGGCAAGGTCGGCGGCCTCGCGCTCGCCTACTTCACCGCCATGTCCACCGTGGCCCTCGGCATCGGCCTCGTGGTCGGCAACCTGCTGCACCCCGGCGACGGGCTGCGCATCACCGGCGCGATCGCCGGCGCGGGTCAGGCCCAGGTGACGCCCGGGGAGGGCGGCACGGCCGACTTCCTGCTCGGCATCATCCCCACCTCGGTGCTCTCCGCGCTCACCTCGGGCGAGGTGCTGCAGACCCTGCTCATCGCGCTGCTCGTCGGCTTCGCCGTCCAGGGTCTCGGCTCCGCCGGTACGCCGGTGGTGACTGCGGTCGGCCACGTGCAGAAGCTGGTCTTCCGGATCCTGGCGATGATCATGTGGGCCGCGCCCATCGGTGCGTTCGGCGCGATGGCCTCGGTCGTCGGCAGCACCGGCGTCGATGCGCTGAAGAGCCTCGCGGTGCTGATGGTCGGCTTCTACCTGACCTGCGCGCTGTTCGTGTTCGGCGTCCTCGGAGCGCTGCTGTGGCTGACCACGCGGATCAACGTGCTGCGGCTGCTGGCCTACCTGGGCAAGGAGTTCCTGCTCATCCTGTCGACCTCCTCCTCGGAGTCGGCACTGCCGCGGCTGATGGCCAAGATGGAGCACGCCGGGGTGGACCGCGCGACGGTCGGGGTCGTCGTACCGACCGGGTACTCCTTCAACCTCGACGGCACCGCGATCTACCTGACCATGGCCTCGCTGTTCATCGCCGAGGCGATGGGCGAGCCGCTCTCGCTGGGCGCCCAGGTCTCGCTGCTGCTGTTCATGATGATCGCCTCCAAGGGTGCGGCGGGCGTGACCGGAGCTGGCATGGCGACGCTGGCGGGCGGCCTCAGCTCGCACCGCCCCGAGCTCGTGGACGGGGTCGGCCTGATCGTCGGCATCGACCGGTTCATGTCCGAGGCCCGGGCGCTCACGAACTTCGCGGGCAACGCGATCGCGACGGTGCTGGTCGGGCAGTGGACCGGCAGCCTGGACCGGGCCCGGCTGGACCGGGTGCTCGCGGGCGCCGAGCCGTACGCCGAGGTCGCCGAGGACCTCCCGGCCGCGCCGGAGCCGGTGGCGGCGCCGGTCCCCGTGCCGGCCTGAGCGGCGCCGGGGCCCTTCCAGTAACGACCGTCACAGGTCGTCACCGCAGGTCTGTAGCCCTCTGAGCACAAGCGGCAGCGGCGTGGCCGCGAGGGTTGCCGAGCGGCGGGCCACCCGTCAGGGTGTCGGGATGACTCTCGGCACCCTGACGTGGATGATCACCGCGGTGGCGGCCGTCGTCGTGCTGCTGACCCACCTGCGGCTCGCGTCGAGCGGGCCGCAGGCCGGTGTCGTGGAGACGCCGCGGGTGCTGCTGCACCTGCACACGGTCGTGGGGGTCCTCGCGATCGCGGGGTGGGGGCTCTACCTGCAGGGCGGCAGCCGAGAGGTCGGCGGTCTGGTGATGGTGCTGTGGTGGATCCTCACCGTCGTCGGCCTGCTGATCCTGGCCCGCTGGCTCCCGGCGCGCGGCCGGCACTCGTCGCCGGCCCACGACGACGACTGGGCGCACGGGCCGGGACTGTCGATCCTCGGGCACCTGGGGATGCTGGCGGGGGTCTCCTACTTCACCTGGTTCTACCTGGCCGACCGGCTCTAGCGGCGCCGGACCCCGAGCGCCGGTCCGAGGACGAGGAGCCCGGCGAGGGCGGCCGCCATCTCGACCGCGCCGGCCGTCGCCGAGGACGCGATGCTGCCGTGGTCCAGGTG
This sequence comes from Nocardioides ultimimeridianus, assembly GCF_054777895.1. NCBI lineage: Bacteria > Bacillati > Actinomycetota > Actinomycetes > Propionibacteriales > Nocardioidaceae > Nocardioides > Nocardioides ultimimeridianus. The sequence continues at coordinate 204,745 of NZ_BAAHAB010000002.1, forward strand.
GTCCCAGGTCGTCGCGGCGGCCCCGGCCAGGAGGGCCGTCGCGACCAGCAACGGGGCCGGCACGCGGATCGCCGGTGCCGGAGCCGCACCCCGGGTGAGCCGGCGGGTGCGCAGCGCGAGCGCCACCGCGACCAGTGCGACCACCGGGCCGGCCAGCAGTTCCGCGGCCGGGGCCCGGCCCGGAACGGCGGCACCGGCCGCGAGCATCGTGAGCAGCGCCAGGGCGAGGGCGGCGAGGTGGCACCGGCGCAGCCGGGCGGCGTACGACGACGTGGCCGGCGCCCGCCGCCCCGCGATCGTCGTCAGCAGGGCAAGGCCTGCCGTGGCGGCGGAGCCCTGCGCGGCGAGGAAGAAGACGGCCGCCCACACCGGGACGCCGGAGACCCCCGGGTCGGCGCTGTGGATGAGCACCAGCGTGGACGCACCGATGGCGGTCACGCCGAGGAGCGTGGCCGGGGTCGCGACCCGTGCGCGGCGTACGGCGACCTCCGCGTCGAACGCGGCCGCGAGCTCCGCGGCGGGGCCGAACCGCGCCGCCGCGCCCTCCTCGCCATGCACGAGAGCCGACTCCTCCAGGTGGTCGCGGCACTCGGCGAGGACCCGGCGTCGCGCGCGACCACGGACGCGCAGCGCCGCGGACAGCTCCCTGAGGTAGGCGTCCACGCTCATGCCAGGCCTCCCATCACCCGGTCGACGGCGGTCGCGAACCGCCGCCAGTCGCGCGACGCCGAGCCCACCCGTCGCCGGCCCGCGGCGGTCAGGTCGTAGACGCGGCGTCGCCGGCCCTCGGCCACCGCCCACGAGCTGGTCACGAGGCCGCCGCGCTCGAGGCGCTGCAGCGCCGGGTAGAGCGAGCCCTCCGGCACGGAGAGGTCGCCCCCGCTCCGCGCGACGAGGCGCTGCCCGAGCGCGTAGCCGTGCGCCGGCCCCTCGACGAGCACCGCCAGCAGCAGGCCCTCGAGGTGGCCGCGGATGAAGTCCGTCGTCATCCCGCCACGATACATCGACGATCTAGGTATAGGAACAGGCTTGACCTTGACGCAGCGTCAACCCCCGACGCTTGCGGACATGACCACTCCAGCCCTCCGGATCACCGGACTCCACAAGGCCTACGGCCCGACGACCGTCCTCGACGGTCTCGACCTGACCGTCCCCGCCGGCACCGTCTACGCCCTGCTCGGGCCGAACGGCTCCGGCAAGACCACCACCGTCAACATCTGCTCCACGCTGCTCGCCGCCGACGCGGGGGAGGTGCAGGTCGCCGGCGCCGACGTACGCCGCCAGGCCGACCAGGTACGCCGCCGGATCGGCGTCACCGGGCAGTTCTCGGCCATCGACGAGCTGCTCACCGGCCGGGAGAACCTGCGGCTGATGGCCGACCTCGCCCACCTGCCGCGCACGGAGGCGCGCGCCCGTGCCGAGGAGCTGCTCGCGCGGTTCGGGCTGGTCGACGCGGGCGACCGGCGCGCGGCGACGTACTCCGGCGGGATGAAGCGGCGCCTCGACCTGGCCATGACGCTGGTGAGCCGGCCGCGGCTGATCTTCCTCGACGAGCCGACCACCGGGTTGGACCCGCGCAGCCGGCGCGACCTGTGGGAGGTCGTCCGCGAGCTGCTGGCCGACGGCGTGACCATCTTCCTGACCACCCAGTACCTCGAGGAGGCCGACCAGCTCGCGCACACCGTGGGGGTACTGCACGGCGGCCGGCTCGTCGCCGAGGGCACGCCCGCCGAGCTCAAGGCACAGGCGGGACGCGACACCCTCGACGAGGTCTTCCTCGCGCTGACCGAGCTCGACGCGACCGCCGAGAAGGAGGCCGTGTGATGTCCACCGTCACCTACGCCGTGCGCGACTCGCGCACCATGCTCCACCGCAACCTGCTGCACATGCTCCGCTATCCGTCGCTGACGATCATGCTCATCGCCCAGCCGGTGCTGTTCCTGCTGCTCTTCGTCTACGTCTTCGGCGGCACCATGGGAGCCGGGCTGCCGGGTGGCGGTGGCCGCAGCGCCTACCTGGCCTACGTGTCGCCGGCCATCCTCATCATCACCGTCTCGTCGGTCGCGTTGAGCATCGCCATCTACGCGGCCAAGGACGCCACCGAGGGCATCATCGACCGGTTCAAGACCCTGCCGATCGCGCGGTCGTCGGTCCTCACCGGGTTGGTGCTCGCCGCCCTCGTGCAGACCGCGATCGCCGTCGGTGCCGTGCTCGCGCTCGCGCTGGCGCTCGGCTTCCGGCCGCACGCCGGAGTGACCGGCTGGGTCGGTGCCCTCGGCGTCCTGACCCTGCTGGCCATCGCGCTCACCTGGCTCTGCGTGGCCCTCGGCCTCGCGGCAGGCAGCGTGGAGACGGCCAGCAACACCCCGATGTTCCTCATGCTGCTCCCGTTCCTGTCCAGTGCGTTCGTGCCGACCGACTCGATGGCGCCCGGCCTGGCCTGGGTCGCGCGGCACCAGCCGTTCACGCCGGTGATCGAGACGCTGCGGGCCTACCTGGCCGGGCGCGACCCGGGCAGCGACCTCGCGTGGACGATCGGGTGGTGTGTGCTGGTCACGGCGCTGAGCTCCGCGTGGGCGCTGCGGCTCTTCACCCGCCCTGCGGCACGCTGATCCCATGCTGACGATCGGAGAGCTCGCGTCGTACGCCGGCGTCACGATCCGCGCGGTCCGGCACTACCACGCCAAGGGCCTGCTTCCCGAGCCCGAGCGGGACCACTCCGGCTATCGGCGGTACGACGCCCGCGCGGTCGCCGAGCTGATCAAGATCCGCACGCTGGCCGACGCCGGCGTACCGCTGGCGAGGGTCGCGGAGCTGCTCGAGGCCGGCGAGGAGGAGTTCGCCGCCGCCGTCGCGGAGATCGACCGGCGGCTCCGCGCGGAGATCCGCGAACGGCAGCGGCACCGGGAGCGGATCGCGCAGCTGGCGGCCGGCGACAACCTGGCGCTGCCGCCCGAGGCGGCGGCGTACCTCGCACGGCTCCGGGCGATGGGCATCGACGAGACCCTGATCGCGGGCGAGCGGGACGCCTGGATCATGGTCGCGGCCCAGACCCCCGAGCACATGGGGCTGTTCATGGAGCTGAAGAACACCCAGCTCGACGACCCCGCGACGGCCGCCCTGTACGCCGAGCTGGCCGATGCCATCACGTGGGCACCCGACGATCCGCGGATCGTCGGGCTGGTCGACGCCCTCGTCGCCTCCATCGAGGCGGCGGACCCGGCCGACGAGGAGGCCTGGCAGGGCGCGGCGATCCCCGACGAGCTGGTCGCGCTGCTCGACTCCCTCTTCCTCGACCTGGTCCCGATGGCCCCGCGCCTGCTGCAGCTGCTGGAGGAGCGGGGCTGGACGGGGTGGACCCGGCTGGAGCGGATCAGGGGCTGAGCCCGGGCCCGCCGGCCGCGGTCAGGAGACCCAGGGCATCGGCACGCACGGGACCGGGGTGGCGTGCGCCGGGTCCAGGGCGTTCGCCACCAGCGCCATCACGTTGGGGTCGACCGTCAGGGCGATGTGACCGCTGAAGTCGAGCCCGCACACGTCCTGGAGCGTGTAGTTCGTGACGTTGGGGGCCGCTGGCAGGATCCCGCTCGTGTACGGCGTCACCGCCTCGTCGTACCGGGTCACGATGCTGGTGTAGTGCGGGCCGGAGACGGTGACGCCACCGCTGTTGAGGTCGGCCATGTAGGGGGAGGCGGGTGCGAACTCGTTGCACGCCGTGCAACCGCCGGCGTCGAGGATCGGGCGGAAGCCGGTCAGGTCGGCGAGCGTCTGCAGACCGCCGAGGCTGGTGCCCTTGAAGTTCGAGCCGTAGCCCACGAACTGGTCGACCACCGCGGCTCCACCGTCGAACTTCAGGTAGTACGCCGGGACGGTGGTGCCCTCGGAGTGACCGACGATGTCGACCTTGGCCGCACCGGTCGCGGCCCGCACCTGGGCGACGAACGCCTGCAGCTGGGCGGCGCTGGTCCGCATCGAGGCGAGGCCGCCGGTGGACGGGCCGTAGTACGTCGTGCCGTAGGTCGCGTAGTAGGTGCAGTAGCCCTTCTGCGCGAGGTTGTTCGCCATCGCGCCCATGTCGGCGTCGCCGTTGGACCCCAGGCCGTGCCAGAGGACGACCGGCTGTGGGTGCGCTGCGCTCGGCTGACAGCTCCAGTCGTTGATCCCGCTGCTCGTGGCGGCCTGAGCAGGGACGCCGACGGCGCCCGCGACGGTGACGCCGAGCAGCGTGGCGGCGGTGGCGAGGGCCACCCTGATCGATCGGGACGGACGCGTGCGGGACATGGGATCCACTCCTCGGATGGGCCGCCGGGTGTCGGGGTCGGGCTGTGATGGCGACCACACGAAAGTTAGTGACACACCTGTCACCTGTCAACAGGTGACAGGTGTGTCATCAGTTCTTACGGTCCCGTATGCTCGGCGCATGCCTGCACGATCCGCCGTCACCTCGCCGCGGGTGCGGACGCGCTGGGAGCCCGAGAAGCGGCGTGAGCAGCTGCTGCGGGTCGCCGAGCGCGTCTTCGCGGAGCAGGGCTACCAGGGCACCTCGGTCAACGACGTGGCCGCGGCGGCCGGGGTCACGCGCACCCTCGTCTACAAGTACTTCAGGGACACCGACGAGCTCTACCTGGCGTGCGTCCGCGCCGCACGTGCCGAGCTCGAGGACCGCTTCGCGACGGCCGCGCTGGCCCAGGAGGATCCGGGAGACCAGCTGCGGGCCGGAGTGACGGCCTACTACGAGTTCGTCCAGGACCGCAGCACCCTGTGGGACCTGCTCTACGGCGGCGGATCGGCCGTCGCGGGCGGCGTGGCCGCAGAGGCCGCGCAGCTGCGCTACGACACCGCCGAGCGGATCGCCGTCCTCATCTCGGCGGCGATGCCCGAGCTGCCCGCCGAGACGGCATCGGCGACGGCGCACGCGGTATCCGGGGCCTGCGAGCAGCTCGCGAAGTGGTGGCGCCGGCACCCGGAGATGGCACTCGAGACCGTCGTCGAGCACCTGATGGCCACCGTGTGGGGCGGGATGGAGGCGCTCGCCCGGACCTGATCGGCCGTCGCGTCAGGAGCGCTGCGTGCCTGTCGAGGCGCGGAGCAGCAGGTCGAACCCGTGCAGGCGCTCCTCGCCCGGGTCGATCCGTCCCTCGAGGAGGTCGACGACGAGGTCAGCGCAGGCGCGTCCGAACTCCAGCGGGTGCAGGTCGACCGCGGTGATCGGGGGGCTGGCCAGCTCCATGGCGGGGCTGTCGACGCAGGAGGCGAGCAGCAGGTCGGTGCCGACGGTACGGCCGCAGTCGGCGGCGGCCCCCGCGACGCCCAGCGCGGCGGCGTCCGGCGCCGACACGATCGCGTCCACGCCGGGGTCGCTGCGCAGGATCTCCCGCACCAGCTCGGTGATCTCGGCCGGGCTCGCCGAGAAGCCGACGGTCGCGATGGCGGGCTCGACCCCGGCGGCGTCGCACCAACGGGCGTGCCCGCGGCGCAGCGACGCGGCCCAGTCCGAGCCGTCGGCGGGGGCGAGCAGCACCGGCCGGCGCGCGCCCTGCTGTCGCAGGTGGTCCAGGACGGCGGTGATGACCTGCTCGTGGTCGACCCGTACGACGCCGGCCGGGTGCAGGTCCAGGCGCCGGCTGCGCTCGCCGGTGACGATCGGGATGCCCGTGCGCGCGAGCTGGGCGATGGTCGGGTCGTCGGCGATCGGGTCGATCATCACGATGCCGTCGACCCGCGGCCGGGACTGGGCGCGCTCGGGCGTGGCCGGCGCGAGGAGCGTCAGGTCGTAGCCCGCCGCGTGCACGCGGCGCAGGCACCCGGAGGTGAACTGGGTGTAGTAGTTCACGCTGGTGGGGAGCTCGGGGAGGTACAGCCCGATCGCTCCGACGCGTGCGCGCCGCAGGTGCTGGGCGGTGCTGCTCGGCACGTAGCCGAGCTCCTCCGCGGCGTTCCGGACCTTGTCCTTGGTGCGCTCGGAGACCCGGCCGCGCCCGGACAGCGCGTCGGACGCGGTGGTCGTGGAGACCCCCGCGCGACCGGCGACGTCGTGGATCGTCGGACGGGTCACGGCGCGAGTGTAGAGTGATCTGCCGGAACGTTCCGGCACCCACGCGGAGGTACGACGATGCGGCTCACCCCCACCGAGCGCGACCGGCTGCTGATCTTCACCGCCGCGGAGCTCGCCCGTGCCCGCCGAGCCCGCGGCCTGCGGCTCAACCTGCCCGAGGCGACGGCCCTCATCGCCGACACCGCCTGCGAGAGGGCGCGCGACGGGGCGCGGCTGGCCGAGGCCATCGAGGCCGCGCGCAGCGTGCTGTCCGCGGACGACGTGCTGCCCGGCGTACCGGACCTCCTGCCGAGCCTGCAGGTCGAGGCCGTCTTCGACGACGGCACCCGGCTGTGCGTGATCGAGGACCCGTTCCGGGGTGCCGGCTCGCTCGGGACGGAGGCGCCGGGCGCCGCGATCGCCGGCGAGGGGGAGGGGTACGCCGTGTCCCCGCCCGCCGTCTCGCTCCCGGTCCGCAACACGGCCGCGGTCCCGATCACGGTCACCTCCCACTTCCACTTCTTCGAGACCAACCCGCGGCTGGCGTTCGACCGCGAGCGCGCCTACGGGATGCGGCTGCACGTGCCGGCGGGATCCTCGGTCCGCTTCGATCCGGGCGCGGTGGTCGGCGTCGAGCTGGTGCCGATCGGGGGCGACCGGGTCGCGATCGGGTTCGCGGGGCTGGTCGACGGCGCCCTGGACGCGCCGGGTGCGGCCGAGGCCGCGCTGGAGAAGGCGCGGGCGTGCGGGTACCTGACGACGTTCGACGGCTCCGAGGAGGGCGAGCGATGAGCAGGAGCGGCGAGTCGATCCACGGATGCCACGGCCAGGGCGGCCCGGTGGGGTCCTGGGCCGACCAGGACCCGGCCGACTACATCGCCACACACGGCCCCCGCGCCGGCGACCGGCTGCGGCTCGGCGACAGCGGGCTGGTGATCCGGGTGGAGTCGGACTCGCAGCACCCCGGCGACGAGTTCCTCGCCGGATTCGGCAAGACCGCGCGCGACGGCATGCACCTGCAGGCGACGTCGCTGCGCGAGACCTGCGACGTCGTGATCAGCAACGTGGTCGTGATCGACGCCGTCCAGGGGATCCGCAAGACGTCGATCGGCATCAAGGACGGCCGCATCGTCTCCATCGGGCGGGCCGGAAACCCGGACACCACGCCCGGCGTCGAGGTCGTGACCTCGACCGGCACCACGATCGTGTCCGGCGAGGGCATGATCGCGACCGCCGGAGCCATCGACACCCACGTGCACCTGCTCTCGCCACGGATCATGGAGGCCTCGCTGGCGTCCGGCGTCACCACGATCATCGGCCAGGAGTTCGGGCCGGTGTGGGGCGTCGGCGTGAACTCGCCGTGGGCGCTGGGGCACGCGTTCGGAGCCTTCGACGCCTGGCCGGTGAACATCGGCTTCCTGGCGCGCGGGTCGTCCTCGCACGAGGCGCCGCTGGTGGAGGCGCTGGTCGAGGGCGGCGCCTGCGGGTTCAAGGTGCACGAGGACATGGGCGCGCACACCCGTGCGCTGGACACCGCCCTCCGCGTCGCCGAGGAGTACGACGTCCAGGTGGCCCTGCACACCGACGGGCTCAACGAGTGCCTCTCGGTCGAGGACACCCTGGCCGTGCTCGAGGGCCGCACCATCCACGCCTTCCACATCGAGGGCTGCGGCGGCGGGCACGTGCCGAACGTGCTCAAGATGGCCGGCGTCCCCAACGTGATCGGCTCCTCGACCAACCCCACGCTGCCGTTCGGGCGGGACGCGCTCGACGAGCACTTCGGGATGATCGTGTCCGCCCACGCGCTGAAGGTCGACCTGCCCGGCGACGCCGAGATGGCGCGCGACCGGATCCGGGCCGGGACGATGGGCGCCGAGGGCGTGCTGCACGACCTCGGGGTCATCGGCATCACCTCCTCCGACGCCCAGGGCATGGGGCGGGCGGGGGAGACGGTCCGGCGTACCTTCGCGATGGCCGGCAAGAACAAGCTCGACCGCGGCCCGCTCGACGGCGATGGGGACGATGACAACATCCGGGTGCTGCGCTACATCGCGAAGCTCACGATCAACCCGGCCATCGCGCACGGGCTGTCCCACGAGGTCGGCTCGATCGAGGTCGGCAAGCTCGCCGACATCGTGCTCTGGCGCCCCGACCACTTCGGCGCGAAGCCGCAGCTGGTCCTCAAGGCCGGCTTCCCGGCGTACGGCGTCGTCGGCGACCCCAACGCCTCCACCGACACCAGCCAGCCGCTGGTGATCGACAGGCAGTTCGGTGCGTACGGCGCCGCACCCGCCGAGCTGTCGGTCGCCTTCGTGTCCCAGGCCGCCGCCGCGGCCGCCTCGCTCGGTGCGCCCGCCGACGGGCTGCCGACCCGGCGGCGCCGGGTCGGGGTGCGGCACACCCGCGGCATCGGCCCGGCCGACCTGATCCGCAACGCGCGGCTGGGCGCGGTGGACGTGTCGACGACGGGGCGGGTCAGCTTCGAGGGCGAGGTCGTCGACTCGCCGCCCGCCGAGTCGGTGTCACTGAACCGGCTCTACTTCCTCTGAGTTCCGGCTAGGAGCCCGCGAGGTAGGCCCGCTCCCGCTCCTTCGAGGTCCCGGCGGGGTCCTCGGCCACGAGGGGGCCGTCGGCGGGCAGCTCGGTGTGCTGGGAGGTCGTGTAGAAGCGGACCTCGTGGCCGTCGGGGTCGTGGGTCATCGGCAGGATCCAGCCGAGCGTGGCGAACTGGACGCCGGCGTTCTGCTCGCCGAGGTCGGCCAGGCGCGCGGCGAGCGCGTCGATCGACTCCTTGTCCGGCACCGCGATCGAGAAGTAGTCGAAGCCGGCGGCGCGGGCCGCGAGCTCGGGGTGGTGGACCAGGCCGAGCATCGGGCCGCCCCGTGGGTGGCTCAGGGTGATGCCGGTCAGGCGACCGTCCTTGGTGAACTCGATCATCGTCTCGTAGCCCAGGCGGCTGACGTACCAGTCGCGACTGCGCTCGAGATCGGCCACGGGCAGCTTGACGTGGTGCACACCGTCGAGGAGCGGGACATCCGCCATCCGAACCATCTCCTGATCTGATTGCAGTGACACTGCATCGATACAGTTAGACTGCATCGTCGTGAGCACTCCTGTCAACGATCGTCGCGCCGCCCGGGTGGCCGAGACCGAGCAGCGCATCCTCGATGCCGCGGCCGAGCTGTTCGTGCGGGAGGGCTACCAGGCCACGACCCTGACCGCCGTCGCCGATGCGGCCGGGGTGGCCCACCGCACGGTCTATGTGCGCTTCGGGACGAAGGTCGCGCTGCTGCGTCGTACCGTCGACGTGGCGGTGGCCGGCGACACCGAGCACCGATCGGTGGCCGAGCGCGCCTGGGTCGACCGCGCCCTCACCGCCGCCACGCTGACCGAGCGGGTCGACGCCCTGGTCGCCGGCAGCACGGCGCTGCACCGCCGGGCGGCCGACCTCTTCGAGGTCGCCCTCGGGGTGCAGTCGGCCGAGCCCGAGATCGCCGAGGCGTTCGCCGCCGGCCGGACCGAGACCCGGCGTCTCCTGCGGCAGTTCGTCGGTCGCGTGCGGCGTGACGGCCTGGTGGTCCGTCCGGACGATCGCGACACCCGGGTGTGGCAGGAGGAGACGATCGCTATGGCGTTCCAGGCCGAGACCTACCTGCTGCTGCGCCGCACCACCGGGTGGTCGTCGCGGCGCTACGCCGCCTGGCTGCGTCAGACCGTGACGGCGGTCCTGGCCGAGCGCTGACGCGGCTCCCGCGACCCCCTCGGGGCGAGGGCGCGGACGGTGCCGGCCGCGGCCGTCGCCCACCCGATGAGCAGGCCGAGCAGGGCGAGGCAGGCGGCGTACCGGAACAGGTCGAGGCCGGTCGCCGCGGCCAGCGCGCTGGTGCCGGTGACGACGGTGCCCACCGGGAAGGTGAAGGACCACCAGGTCGGCGCGAACGGCAGCCCGAGCCGGACCTGGCGCACGGTGAGGGCGAGGGCCAGCGCGGTCCAGAGCAGCGTGAAGCCCCAGACCGGAACGCCGTAGACCACGGCGAGCATGGCCAGCGCGTGCCCGTAGCCGGGCACGACGGAGGGGGCGATCGCGCCGAGGTGGTGGGCCGCCGTCGTCGACTGGCCGAGGAAGCCGAGCACGATCCAGACCGTCGGGACCGCGGCGGGCGCGAGCGCGCCGTGCCGGACCAGCCGCTGCCACAGCTGGGTGAGCACCAGCAGCCCGGCCAGCACGGTGAGCCCGAACATCGCGTAGCAGAGCAACAGCAGGGTCTGCTGCGGCTGGCCCGGCGGTAGGTGCGGCACGAGACCGGCGCCCACGGTGGCCGAGACCATCGGCGGCACGACCGGCATCAGCCAGCCGCCGGTCGCGCTGTCGTCGGCGACCTCGTGGGCGGTGATCGCGCGGAAGGGCACCGCGACCGCGGTCCACAGGCCCAGCAGGGTGCCGATCGTCCAGAGCGTGGCGTCGACCGCGAGGGCCGCGTCGGCCCCGATGATCCGGTGCCCGACGGCGAGCGCCCCGGCGCCCACCGTCATCACGCCCATCGCGGGAGCGCCGTAGAAGTGGGAGAGCTGCAGGTCGTCGTACTGGCGACGCATCAGGCCGGGCGCCCGACGGCACTCCCGCACCAGGACCGCGGTGACGGCGACCAGCAGGGCGACCGCGGCGAGCCAGAACCCCAGAGCCACCGCCGCGATGCCGGGCACGGCCACCGGCAGGCCGGCCAGGGCCACGGCGACGATGCCGGTGCCCATGACGGCGGCGTACCAGTTCGGTCCGTAGCTGATCCTCATTCCTCCAGCGTCGTGGCAGCGCGCCGGGCGCGGTAGGGACCGCTGCGCTGTGACCTCACAGGGATAGCCTGTGACCATGCCCGCCCACCCGACCCTGCCCGACCTGCCCTCGCTGCGGCTGCTCGTCGACGTCGCCAGGCTCGGCAGCATCGGCGCGGCGGGTCGGGAGAGCGGGATCTCGCAGCAGTCCGCCTCCGAGCGGATCCGGGCCATGGAGGCCCAGACCGGGCTGGTGCTGGTGCAGCGCGCCCCGCGCGGGTCGGTGCTGACGCCGGCGGGCCGGCTGCTGGTCGAGTGGAGCAACGACCTGCTCTCCCGCGCCGCCGAGGTCGAGGTGGCGCTCGCGACCCTGCAGCGCGGTCGGTCCGAGGAGCTGCACGTGCACGCCTCGATGACCACGGCGGAGTACCTCCTGCCGCGCTGGCTGGTCCGGCTGCGCCAGCTCCGTCAGGTCGCGGTGAGCCTGCGCGCGGCCAACTCCGGTGACGTCATCGCGGCGGTACGCCGGGGCGAGGCCGACCTCGGCTTCGTCGAGGGCCCCGTCGACGTGGCCGGCCTGTCCACGGTGGTCGTCGGCGTCGACGAGCTGGTCCTGGTGGGCGCCGTCGACGACCGCTGGGCGCGGCGCCGCAGCCCGCTCCGCGCGGCCGAGATCGCGGCCCGCCCGCTGACCTGCCGCGAGCGCGGATCCGGCACCCGCGCCGTCGTCGAGGAGGCGCTGGAGGCGGCCGGCGCGCGGCTGGCCGACCCCGAGGTCGAGCTGGCGACGAACGCGGCGATCCTGGCCGCCGTACGCGCTGGGAGCCCGCCGGCGTTCGTGTCGGCCGAGGCCGCGCGGGCCGACCTGGACCTCGGCACCCTGGTCGCGGTCCCGGTCGCGCTGGACCTGACTCGCGAGTTCCGGGCCGCCTGGATCGGTGGACCGAGGCCGCCCGAGGGGCCGGTGCGCGACCTGCTCGCCATCGCCCGCCGCGGCTGAGGACGCTGAGCCGCCCCGGTCAGACGCCGACCCGCGACACCCGCCGGGTGAGCTCGACGAGCTGCTCGAGCAGCCCCTTCAGCTCGTCGTCGCGCCGGTCCTGCAGCTGCAGGCCGTCCTCGCCGAACTCGGTGAACACCGACAGCGCCACGGCCGCCCGCACGTCGAGCATCTGGAAGTTGACGAGGATCTGGCGCCACTGCTCCACGGCGCGTACGCCGCCGTCGGCGCCGTAGGAGACGAAGCCGACCGTCTTGCCGGTCCACTCCGGGCCGAGCACGTCGACGGCGTTCTTGAACGCGCCGGGGACGCCGTGGTTGTACTCCGGGGTCACGAACACGAAGCCGTCGCAGGCGTCGATGGCCCGGCTCCACGCGGTCACCTGGGGCGACTCGTAATCCCTGTCCGCGGCCGCCGGCACCGTGGCCGAGGTGAGCAGCGGGACGTCGTAGGACTTGAGGTCGATGACCTCGAAGTCCACGCCCTCGACGTGGGCGGCGCGGTCCGCGACCCACTGGGCGACGGCCGTGCCCTTACGCCCGTCGCGGATGGAGCCGATGATGATCCCGAGCTTCATGGTGTCTCCTTCGCTAGGTCCTTCTCCTCCGAGGGTAGGCACACTGCGGATGGAACGTGTTTCAGTCATGATGGGCGCATGCGCCTGACCCGTGACCTCGCCTACGCCGCTCCCGTCGTCGACGTGCTCGCCATGCTGCAGGACGCGGCGTACTGGGACCGGGTCGCGGACGCGACCGGCGCGCTGTCCAGCGCGACGACGGTGACGGGCTCCGGCGAGGACGTGGAGGTCGTGACCGACCAGCAGCAGGCGGTCGTGGGCGTGCCGTCGTTCGCGAAGAAGTTCGTGGGCGACAGCACCCGCGCGATCATCACCGCCACGTGGAAGGGCCCGCAGGCGGCGTACGCCGTGGAGACCCCGGGCAAGCCGACCTCGATGTCCGGGACGGTCACGGTGGCGGCGCGCGGGCAGGGCGCGGTCGTGACCTACGACCTCGACGTCAGGGCGAGCGTGCCGCTGATCGGCGGCAAGCTCGAGAAGCTCGTGTGCGACCTCACCGGCGACGGCTTCGCGAAGGAGCACACGGTCGGTCAGGCCTGGCTCGCCGGCTGAGCCGCCCCTCGGGCGAGGGCCAGGGCCGGGACCAGGGCGAGGGCCAGCAGGCCGCACGCCAGCGACAGGGTCGCGTAGCTGCTGACCGCGACGACCACGCCGGAGAGCAGTCCGCCGCCCGCGCCGGCCAGGGCGACGAGCACGTCGATGGTGCCCTGGGTACGGGGTCGCTCGGCGGGCGTCGTCGCGTCGACCACGATCGCGGTGCCGGAGATCAGGCCGAGGTTCCAGCCCAGGCCGAGCAGCACCAGGGCGATGATCGTCAGCGGCGTCGAGTCGCCCGGAGCGGTCGCCGCGACCACGCCGGCCGCGAGCAGCACGACACCGGCGGCCAGCGCCGTGGGCTGCCGGCCGACCCGGTCGACGAGCACGCCGGTGAGTGGGGAGGGCAGGTACATCGCGGCGATGTGCAGGCCGATCACCAGGCCGACCTCGCCCACCGAGTGGTGGAAGTGCCGCATGTGCACGGGCGTCATCGTCATGATCGCGACCATCGCGATCTGGGTGAGCACCATGATCGTCGCGCCGACGGCGGCGCCGGCCGGGATGCGTCGGGCCGGTACGCCGTCGGGGCGGTCCGGCTGCGCGGCACCGGCGGTGCCGGCGGCACCGGCGGTGCCGGCGAGCTCGCGGGCGAGCAGCAGCGGGTCCGGACGCAGCAGCACGACGAGGGCCGCGCCCGCGGCCAGGTAGGCGATGCCGGCCAGCAGGAACGGACCGGCCAGCGGCGGCAGCCCGAGGTGCTCGGCGACGTGGCCGAGCGGCTCGGTCAGGTTGGGCCCGGCGACGGCTCCGATGGTCGTCGCGACCAGGGCGGTGCTGATCGCGCGGCCGCGGGTCGCGGGCGTGGCCAGGTCGGTGCCGGCGTACCGGGCCTGCAGGTTGGTGGCGGTGCCGGCGCCGTACACGAACAGGAAGAGGAAGAGCAGCGGCACGCTGTCGAGCGCGGCCGCGAGGACCACGCCGAGCGCGCCGACGCCACCGGTCGCGAAGCCCAGGCCGAGTCCGATCCGGCGGCCGGCGCGCTGGCTCACCCGCCCGACGAGGTAGGCGGTCAGCGCCGAGCCGAGCGTGAACAGGGCCGTCGGCACTCCGGCGAGCCCATCGGTGCCGAGCATGTCCTGCGCGAGCAGGGCGCCGACCGTGACGCCGGCGGCGAGGCCCGCACCGCCGAGGACCTGCCCGATCACCACCACGATCAGGGTCCGGCGCTGGATCGCGGTGACGTCGGGGGCGGGCACGTGCAGAGGCTACGGTCGAGGGAACAGGGGCGGCCATCCGATATCGGCGCGGCTCCGAACCACACGGGACCGACGGATCGGGCGACGGGAGGAGCGCGCGTGGCGACGCAGGTGCTGTGGTTCCGGCGCGACCTGCGGCTGGGTGACCACCCCGCGCTGCTCGCGGCCGCGGAGGCGGCCGGGCGCGACGGCGTCGTGCCGCTGTTCGTGCTGGATCCCGCCCTGCTGCGGCCGTCCGGCGCTCCCCGCACCGCGTTCCTGCTGCGCTCGCTGCGCGCACTCGACGCCGACCTGCGCCGGCACGGACCGGGCCTCGTCGTGCGCGCGGGTCGCCCCGAGGACGTGGTGCCCGCGGTCGTCGCGGAGGCCGGTGCGGCCGCCGTGCACGTGTCGGCCGACACCGGTCCGTACGGCGCCGAACGCGACCGCAGCGTCGAGGACCGGGTGCCGCTGGTGCGCACCGGATCGGCGTACGCCGTGACACCGGGGCGGGTGCTGACCGGCGGCGGGACGCCGTACCGGGTCTTCACGCCGTTCCTCAAGGCCTGGCTCGCCCACGGATGGCGGGCGCCGGCGGGGTCGGACCCGGCGGCGACCACCTGGCGCGGGCTGACCTCCGAGGCGATCCCCGACGACCCTGACCTGGGCGCGACGGCGCTGCCCGAGGCGGGCGAGGCCGCGGCCCATCGCGCGTGGGAGGAGTTCCTCCCCACGCTGCGGCGGTACGCCGAGGAGCGGGACCGCCCGGACCTCGACTCGACGTCGCGGCTCTCGGCGTACCTCAAGGTGGGCGCGGTCCACCCCCTCACCCTGCTCGCCGACCTCGGCCCCGACGACACCACCTTCCGCGCGGAGCTGGCCTGGCGGGAGTTCTACGCCGACGTGCTGCACCACCACCCGGAGTCGGCGCGGGCGTCCCTGCACCCGCAGCTCGACGCGCTGCCGTGGGTGGGCGGCGACCTGCGGGAGCAGCGGCTGTCCGCGTGGGCGGAGGGCCGCACCGGCTACCCGCTCGTCGACGCCGGGATGCGGCAGCTGCTCGCCGAGGGCTGGATGCACAACCGGGTGCGGATGCTGGTCGCCTCGTTCCTGGTCAAGGACCTCAAGATCGAGTGGCAGCTCGGCGCCCGGCACTTCCTGCGGCACCTCGTCGACGGAGACCTGGCCAGCAACCAGCACGGCTGGCAGTGGACGGCGGGCTGCGGCACCGACGCGTCGCCGTACTTCCGGGTCTTCAACCCGGTGACCCAGTCGAGGCGGTTCGACCCCGACGGCGACTACATCCGGCGCTGGGTGCCCGAGCTGCGCTCGCTCGGCGTACGGGAGATCCACGAGCCGTGGCGTGCCGGGCCACCGGAGGGGTACCCGTCGCCCATCGTCGACCACGCGAAGGAGCGTGCGTCGGCACTGGCGGCGTACGAGGAGCTGCGGCGCAGCACCGGGACGTGAGAAGAGGAGAGCCATGCTCGAGTGGATCCAGGACCTGCCGTACCCGGCCGAGGAGGTGTTCGCGTGGCACGCG
Source organism: Nocardioides ultimimeridianus (assembly GCF_054777895.1). Taxonomy (NCBI): domain Bacteria; kingdom Bacillati; phylum Actinomycetota; class Actinomycetes; order Propionibacteriales; family Nocardioidaceae; genus Nocardioides; species Nocardioides ultimimeridianus. The sequence goes on from NZ_BAAHAB010000002.1 coordinate 220,441, forward strand.
CGCCCCGGCGCGGTGCACCGGCTGAGCCCGCCGTGGCAGCCGATCCGGGTCGTGCGGGAGGCGTCGTCGCTGCGGGACGGCGAGGCGGAGTTCGCGCTGCCCGCGGGCCGGCGCTGGGTGGCACGGCACGACCCGAGCGGGTACGTCGAGGGCGAGCAGTTCGTCGACGAGCTCGTGTCGCGGCCGTTCGTGGCGCCGGTGCGCTGGCGCCACGAGCACCGGGTCGTGCCGGCCGCGGACGGGTCCTCGCTGACCGACCGGGTCGCGACGACGGCGCCGCGGCGGTTCGTGGAGCCCATGTTCGGCTACCGGCACCGCCAGCTGGCCGGTGACCTGGCCGCGCACACGTGGGCGCGCTCGCTGCGCCCGGAGCCGTTGACCGTGGCGGTCACGGGCGCGAGTGGACTGGTGGGCAGCGCGCTCACCGCCTTCCTGACGACCGGCGGGCATCGCGTGGTGCGGCTGGTGCGGCACGCCGTCAGCGGCCCCGACGAGCGGCGCTGGGACCCCGCCTCGCCCGCGTCGGACCTGCTGGAGGGTGTCGACGCGGTCGTGCACCTGGCCGGCGCGAGCATCGCGGGGCGGTTCACCGACGAGCACCGCGCGGCCATCCGGGACAGCCGGATCGAGCCGACCCGGCGGCTCGCCGCGCTGGCCGCGCGCTCGGGGATCGGGACCTTCGTGAGCGCTTCGGCGATCGGCCTGTACGGCGCCGACCGTGGCGACGAGCTGCTCACCGAGTCGAGCGAGCGCGGCGACGGCTTCCTCGCCGACGTGGTGGCGGACTGGGAGGACGCGGCCGCCGTCGCCGCGGCCGACTGCCGCGTGGTGACGGTCCGCACCGGCATCGTGCAGAGCCCCGCCGGTGGCGCGCTCGCCCTGCTGCGCCCGCTGTACACCGCGGGCCTCGGCGGCCCGATCGCCGGCGGCACCCAGTGGCTGTCGTGGATCGGCATCGACGACCTGCTCGACGTCTACCTGCGCGCGCTCGTCGACGCACGCCTCGTCGGGCCGGTCAACGCGGTGGCTCCCGCGCCGGTCACCGGATCGGCGTACGCGAAGGCGCTGGGACGCGCGGTCCACCGCCCCGCCGTGCTGCCGGTGCCGTCCTTCGGGCCGCGGCTGCTGCTCGGCGGGGAAGGCGCGCGGGAAGTCGCGCTGGCCAGCCAGCGGGTGCAGCCGGCCGTCCTGGAGAGCCTCGACCACCCGTTCCGCTTCCCGACGCTGGAGCCGGCGCTGCGGCACGTGCTGGGGTCGGCGGGAAGCTGAGCCGTGAGATCGTCGGGATCACCTACGAGATCCGAGGTGAGCCATGGCGGACATCAACAGTGTCTGGGCGACAACGGTCACCCGGTTCGAGATCCAGCTGGAGACGATGACTCTCGTCCTCCACCTGAGAGCCATCGATTGCGGCGAAGAGTCGCTCTTCGTGATGCTCCTCCGTGGATTCTCCGAGCTTCGGCTGACCAACGGCATCCGGCTCCCGTGGGTCTACGCGGAGCTGACCGAGGCGCACGCCGAGGGACGAGCCGACGGTAGCTGGGAGGTCGAGCTGATCTTGTGGGACGAGGACTGCACATTGACCTGCATCTGCGCAGGGTTCTCCGTCGAGGATCTGCCATCCACGCCGGTCTAAGCGTCGGTGGTTTCGATACGCGCTCGCTCGTTCCTCGCTCGCGCTACTCAACCAACGACGGGATCACTGGCCGGGCGGGCGGGGGAAGAACATCGGCGTCCGGGCGGCGTACTCGTCCCACCCCGGCCGGCCCTCCATCCGCTTGTCGGTGAGGCGGGCGCCGGAGACGACGGTGAGGAACCACGTCATCACGAGCGGCCCGGGCAGGGTGGCGAGCGCGACCCACGGGCCGGAGGCGACGCCGCCGACGAGCCAGAGGCCCCACCACACCGAGGCATCGCCGAAGTAGTTCGGGTGCCGGGTCCAGGCCCACAGGCCGGTGTCCAGGACGGGCCCGCGATCCGGGTCGGCCTTGTACGCCGCCAGCTGCGCGTCGCCGACCGCCTCGAAGATCAGCCCCGCGGCCCACAGCATCACGCCCGGTACGACGAACCACGCCCAGGCGCCGTCGGGGGCGCGCGACTCGCCCGCGACCACCGGCGCTGAGACAACCGCCACGGCGGCGGCCTGCAGGCCGAACACCTTCACGGCCACCCGAGGGAAGGGCACCTCCCGGAACGGGCCGCCCATCATCTCCTCGTAGCGGGGGTCGTCGTGCCCGGCCGTCGTCACCCGACGCCACAGGTGCCAGGTGAGCCGACCGCCCCAGGCCGCCACCAGCACGACGAGCAGCCAGCGGCGCCAGCCCGTGCCAGCGGCCGCCCCCACGACGGCCGCTGCCACGAACGCTGCTCCCCAGGCGGCGTCGACGACGGCGTACCGCCGGATGCGACGCGCCCAGAGGGCTGCCCCCACCATCACCGCCGCCACGGCGAGCGCGGCCGCCAGGTACGTCACCATTGCCGCTCAGGCGGCAGGCGGTGACCGGCCCCCGGCCGCACCAGCAGGATCTGGTCGACGCCCATCCGGCCGTCGCGGAAGGCGGCGCCGCCGCCGACGAGGTAGAGCCGCCAGACGCGGACCATCTCCTCGCCGACGAGCTCGGTCAGCCGGTCGACGTTCGCCTCGAAGCGCTCGAGCCAACCGGCCACCGTGAGCACGTAGTGCTCGCGCATCGCGTGCACGTCGCGCAGCTCCAGGCCGGCGTTCTCGAGGAAGCCGACGGTCTGCCCGACCGGCCGCATGTGCATGTCCGGCGCGATGAAGGACTCGATGAACGGCCCTCCGCCGGGGTGGCGTCCGGTGCGCGACATCTGCTGGACCAGCACGTGCCCGCCGGGGCGGACGCGGTCGTGCAGGACGCGGGCGTAGGTCGGGTAGTTGCCCTGGCCGACGTGCTCGCCCATCTCGACCGACGCGACGGCGTCGTACTGGCCGGTGGCGTCGCGGTAGTCGCAGACCTCGACCTGGGCGAGGTCGCCGAGGCCGAGTGCGTCGATCCGTCCCTGGACGTGCTTGCGCTGCTCGGCGGCGATGGTGACGCCGGTGACTCGGATCCCCTTCGTCGCCGCGTGCACGGTGAGCGAGCCCCAGCCGCAGCCGACGTCGAGCAGCGTGTCCCCGGGCCGCAGCCCGAGCTTGGCGAGGATCAGGTCGAGCTTGGCCACCTGCGCCTCGGCGAGGGTGACGTCCGGCGAGGTGTGGTACCCCGAGGAGTAGGCCATCGACTCGTCCAGGATCAGCGAGTAGAACTCGTTGGAGAGGTCGTAGTGGTGGCTGATCGAGGCGCGGTCGCGCGCCCGTGAGTGCAGCCGGCCGCGGATCCTCGCCTGGGTCGCGGGTGCCGGCGGCCGGGCGCCGAGCAGCTGCGCGGAGCGCGCCAGCCGGGCCGCTCGCAGCAGCGCCCGCACCCGAGGACGTACGCCGGGGGCGGCGTCCCGTCCCGCGCTCATCAGCAGGTCCAGGGTGGTGTCCAGGTCGCCCGGGAGGTCCGCGTCGCCGGTGACATAGGCCTGCGCGGCGCCGAGCTCGCCGGGGCTCCACAGCAGCCGGCGCAGGGCCTGCGGACTGCGCAGCTCCACCAGCGGCGCGTCCACCGGACCCGCCTCGGAGCCGTCCCACGCCCGCAGCCGGACCGGGAGGTCCTCGACGAGCGGACCGACGACGCGCGCGAGCCGGGGAGCCAGGTCGGCGGTGCCCGCGCTCATGCCGTCTCCCGGGTGAACAGCAGCTGGTGGACGTCGATGTAGGAGGCGGCGAACCCGGCCCGGCAGTACTCCAGGTAGTAGTGCCACATCCGCCGGAACCCGGCGTCGAAGCCGAGCGCCTCGACCTGGTCCGCGCGTGCGGTGAAGGCGCGGTCCCACTGCCTCAGCGTCTCCGCGTAGTGCTGCCCGAACGCCGTCGACCCGGCCAGCCGCAGGGTCGTGGCCTCGCGGGTCGCCCGGTCCAGCGCCTCGACGGACGGCAGGAACCCGCCGGGGAAGATGTACTTGGTGATCCAGGTCTGGTTGTCGCGGGTCACCCGCATCCGGTGGTCGGCCATCGTGATCGCCTGGATCGCGACCCGTCCGCCCGGCGCCAGGACCCGGTCGATCGTCGAGAAGTACGTCGGCCAGTACCGCCAGCCCACGGCCTCGATCATCTCCACGGAGAGGACGGCGTCGTACTCGCCCTCGACGGCGCGGTAGTCGCACAGGTCGACGTCCACGAGGTGGGTCAGGCCCGCCTCGGCGATCCGCTCGCGGGCCAGCTCGGCCTGCTCCTCGGACAGCGTGATCGTGCGGACGGTGGCTCCGCGCCCGGCCGCCCGGATCGCGAGCGCGCCCCAGCCGGTGCCGATCTCCAGCACCCGGGTGCCCGCGCCCACGCCGGCCAGGTCGAGCAGCGCGTCGATCTTGCGCAGCTGGGCCCGCTCCAGGTCGTCGCCCTCGTCGAACCAGGCCGACGAGTAGGTCATCGTCGGGTCGAGGAAGGTCGCGAAGAGCTCGTTCGACAGGTCGTAGTGGTGCGCGATGTTGCGCTGGGTGTCCTCCTCACGACCGTGGTCGTGGCGGCCGATCCGCGGCATCACCAGCGCGCGGGCGGCCTGCAGCCGCTTCGGCACCAGGTGCTCCAGGCGCGCGGCGAGCACGGCCAGGAAGCCGGCGAGGTCCTCGGCGTCCCAGGCCCCGGTCAGGTAGGCCTCGCCGAACCCGACGTTGGCGTCCCGGCCGAGCCGTGCGAACAGCTCCTCGGGGCGGCGTACGTCCATCTCGGGACCGCCGCGGCCGAGCGTCCTCACCCCCGCGGCCTCGTGCAGCCGCACGGTCACGGGCAGCCGGTCGACGGCCCCGACGAACAGGGCACGGGCGATGGCGGCGCTGACGTGGGTGCGGGGGCCGGCCGGCGGGAGCGGGACGTCCGCCCACAGCGCGCTCGGGCGGGTCGGGGTGAGGGTCATCGGACACCTTCCTGGTGGTGGGTGGGGCGGGGTTGCACGGGGAGTCCGCGCAGCCACAGGGCGACCCCGTGGGCACGGATGAGGAGGCTGTCGCGGACGCCGGCGAGCGCCGAGCGGAGCCGGACGGTCGGGCGCGCGGGGACCCGGTCGCCGCGCAGGGTGGCGGTGAACCTGGCGCCGTCGTCGGTACGCAGGACGACCGAGATGCTGAGCTGGTCGCCCGGCTCGGGCGCGGAGACCCGGTAGCTGCCGTCGACGCCGTGGAAGGGCGAGACGTAGAGCTGCTTGGTGACCGTGCCGTGCGTCGGGCGGTCCAGCAGGTAGGCGTGCCGGTCGCCGTAGGTGTTGTGCACCTCGACCACGGTGGCCAGGGGAGTCCCGTCACGACGGGTGCACCAGAACACGCTGATCGGGTTGAAGCAGTGCCCGAGCGCCCGCGGCTGCGCGGCCAGCCGGACCCGCGCGTCGCCCAGCTCGACGTCGTTGAGGGCGAGGAACGCCGCCAGGTTCTCCCGTACGCCGAGCGCCGGGTCGCCCAGGTGGTCGCGGGCCTCGAAGCGGGCGAGCCCGCCCGATCGGCCGGGCAGGTCGTCGAGATCGACCACCCACATCCACGACCGCAGGCGGAACGCCCGCGGCCAGGGCCGGCGGCGTACGTGCTCGACGGTGGTGCGGTAGACCCGCGGGGCGGTCTCACGGGCTGGGGCCGGAGCCCAGGTGTGCCCGAGCCGCTCCGCGGCCGCCAGGCCCGAGCGCGCGCCGTCCTCGTGGAACCCCCACCCGTGGTAGGCGCCGGCGAGGGCGATCCGGTCGGTGTCGAGCTCGGGCAGCCGGCGCTGGGCCGCGACGCTCGCGGGCGTGTAGAGCGGGTGCTCGTAGGCCATCACGTCGATGACGTGCGCGGGGTCGACGAGCCCGTCGCCGCCGAGAGTGACCAGGTAGCGGGTGTCGGTGGGGAGCCGCTGCAGCCGGGTCAGGTCGTAGGTGATCGTGACCGGGCCGGCCCCCTCGCGGCGGCGGCGGAAGTTCCACGACGCGCGGAGCCGGTCGGCCTCCGGGAGCAGCGAGGTGTCGGTGTGCAGCACGGCGGTGTTGGGGGAGTAGGTGATCGCCCCGAGCACCTCCTTGTGCAGCGGCGTCGCCTCGCCGAGCATCGCCAGCGCCTGGTGCGGGTGGGTCGCGATGACGACCTGGTCGAAGACCTCGCGGACGCCGTTCGCCGTGACCTCCACGGAGGCGCCGTTCTCGGCGACGGACGTGACCGCGGCGCCGAGCCGGACCTGCCCGCCGCGCGCCTCGAGGGCGGCCAGCACGCGGTCGACGTACACCTTCGAGCCGCCGGTGATGGTGCGCCAGGACGGGCTGCCGGTGACCGACAGCATCCCGTGGTGGGCGAGGAAGGCGAACAGGTAGCGGGCCGGGTAGTCGCCGGCGAGCTCCGGGTCGCACGACCAGACGGCGGCGACGAGCGGCTCCATGAAGTGCCGCACGAAGTACGCCGAGAAGCCGCCCTGTTGCAGGAAGTCCGCCAGCGGAGTGAGGTCCTCACCCTGCTCGGCGAGGAGAGCCTTCGCGGCCCGGTGGAAGCGCGGGATCTCGCGCAGCATCCGCAGGTGCGCGCCGAGCTCGCGGCGACCGGACGGCACCAGCCCGCCCAGCCCGCGCGCCCCCGCCCAGGTGACCCCGGTGACGTCGTCGCCCATCGACATCGACATCTCCGACTCCTGGGTCGGCACGCCGAGCTCGGCGAACAGCCGCAGCAGGGTCGGGTAGGTGCGCGCGTTGTGCACGATGAAGCCGGTGTCGATGCCGAGCTCGCGGCCCGACGGGTCGAGCACGCGGTGGGTGTCCGCGTGACCGCCCAGCCGGTCGGCCGCCTCGAAGAGGGTGACCTCGGCGTCGGAGGAGCAGACGTAGGCCGCGGTCAGGCCGGCCACGCCGGCCCCGATCACGGCGACCCTGCGGCTCGTCGGTTGCGTCATGCCGGTGGTTCGGAGCCGCGCCCGAGTCGGATTGGCGCCGGATCGGACCCATCCGCCGGGACGCCCGCTCCGAACGACCTCCATGAGGAACCGTCTGCCCACCGTCCTGCTCGGCCCGCTCGCCGGAGGGCTCGGCCTCGCCACCGGCCACCTGCTGGCCGCACTCACCACGCCCTCGGCCTCGCCGGTGCTGGCCGTCGGCTCGGTGGTCATCGACCACACGCCGACCCCGGTCAAGGAGTGGGCGATCGCCCACTTCGGCACCAACGACAAGACGATCCTCACCAGCTCGGTGCTGGTGGTCGTCCTGCTGGTCACCTGCGTGGTCGGGCCGCTGGCCCGGCGGCGAACGGCGTGGGGGGTGGGCGCCTTCGTCGCGCTGACCGCCGTCGCGGCCGCCTGCGCGCTGAGCCGGCCGCTCGCCGGACCGGCGAACGCGCTGCCGAGCGTGGTGGCCGCGGTCGTCGCCTCGGTGGCACTGGTCGGCATGCTGCGGCTGATGGAGCGCTCCACCACCGCCGGTGAGGGAGGCTCCCGGTTCGCCTCCCGACGCACCGTGCTGATCGGCTTCGCCGCCGTCGGAGTGGCGGCCGCCGGCATCGGCGAGGCCGGGCGGAAGGTGATCTCCTTCCGGGCCCGCCCCGAGAACATCACCCTGCCGGTGGCGACCGACATCGGCCCGGTCCTCCCGGCCGGGCTGGACCGGATGGTGCCCGGGATCACCCCGTTCGTGACGCCGAACGCCGACTTCTACCGCGTCGACACCCGCCTGGACACCCCGGTCGTCGACAGCTCCTCGTGGAGCCTGACCATCGACGGGATGGTCGATCACCCGTTCACCATCGGGTTCGACGACCTGCTGGCCATGCCGCTGATCGAGCGCGACATCACGCTGACCTGCGTGAGCAACAGCGTCGGCGGTCCGTACGTCGGCAGCGCCCGCTGGCTCGGCGTACGACTCTCCGACCTGCTGGAGCGGGCGGGCGTGCAGTCCGGCGCCGACCAGATCCTCAGCACCGACGTCGGCGGGATGACCATCAGCACCCCGCTCGCCCTGGCCACCGACGGCCGGGACGCGATGGTGGCGATCGGCATGAACGGAGAGCCGCTGCCACGGGAGCACGGGTTCCCCGCGCGCATGGTGATCCCCGGGCTCTACGGGTTCATCAGCGCGACCAAGTGGGTCACGCGGCTCACCGTCACGACGTACGCCGGACACGACGCCTACTGGACCCAGCGGAAGTGGGCCACCGACGCACCGATCAAGATCTCCAGTCGGATCGACACCCCCCGGCCACTGCAGCGGGTGAAGGCCGGCGACGTCGTCGTCGGCGGCGTCGCCTGGGCGCAGGAGGAGGGCGGCGTGGCGAAGGTCGAGGTGAGCATCGACGGGGGCGCCTGGGTGCCCGCGCAGCTCGGGCCGTCGGGTGGCAACGACTACTGGCGCCAGTGGTTCTACAAGTGGAACGCCACGCCGGGCACCCACCTGCTCAGCTGCCGGGTCACCGACGGCGCCGGCACCGTGCAGTCATCGGTGCGCGCCCTGCCGTTCCCCGACGGAGCCAGCGGCCTGCAGTCGATCTCCATCGACGTCTCCTGAAAAAACTTCCACATCCGGCCCATCCGGACCCATCCGGTCGGGCCACCGCTCCGAACACCCTTCACCAGGACCCACCAAGGGTTTCTCGATCGGAAGGCATCACCATGACCACCACGCTCCGCCGTACCGGCGCCGTCGCCGCCCTCGCCCTCGCTCTCGCCGGCGGCCTGTCCGCCTGTGGCAGCAACGACAGCACCCCGGCGGCCGCCGACGCGGGCACCACCGCGATGTCCGGCGCCGGTGCGCAGACCTTCGGTCCCGCCTGCTCGGCCGTCCCGACGTCGGGCGCCGGCTCCTTCGACGGCATGGTCAACGACCCGGTCGCCACCGCGGCCAGCAACAACCCGCTGCTCAAGACCCTGGTCGCGGCCGTCACCAAGGCCGGCCTGGTCGACACCCTGAACGGCGCGTCGGGCCTCACGGTCTTCGCGCCCACCGACGACGCGTTCGCCAAGCTGCCGAAGAAGGAGCTGAACGCGGTCCTCGCGAACAAGAAGCTGCTCACCGAGATCCTCACCCACCACGTGATCGCGGGCCAGCTCGACCCGAGCCAGGTCGTCGGCAGCCAGACCACGCTGAACAAGGACAAGGTCACCGTGGCCGGCAGCACCGACGGCATGACCGTCGACGGTGCGCACGTCCTGTGCGGCAACATCCCCACGGCCAACGCCACGGTCTACGTGATCGACCAGGTCCTGCTCCCCAAGATGTGACCTGAGGACAGAATCAGCATCATGGACCAGTCACTGCCCGAGCCGGGTGCCACCGCCTTCGCGGTGTCGCCCGGCTCGGGGCACCCCGATCTCCCCGACCTGCTGCGCCGGTCGGCGCGCGGCGACGAGACCGCGTTCGCCGCGTTGTACGACGCCACGGCAGCGCGGGTCTACGGCCTGGTACGCCGGGTCGTCCGCGACCCGCACCAGGCCGAGGAGGTCGCCCAGGAGGTCTACCTCGAGGTGTGGCGCACCTCGGCCCGGTACGACGAGGCGCGGGGCAGTGCCCAGGGCTGGATCCTCACCATCGCCCACCGACGGGCGGTCGACCGGGTCCGCGCGGCCGAGTCCGCCTCGCGGCGCGACGAGACCTACGAGCGTCGCAACCAGGACGTCGAGCACGACTCCACCGCCGAGGCGGCCCACGCCTCGCTCGAGGCGCGGCGGGTCCGCTCGGCGCTGGAGTCGCTCACACCGGTCCAGCGGGAGGCGGTGGAGCTGGCCTACCTCGGCGGCTACACGCACACCGAGGTCGCCGCGCTGCTGGACCTGCCGCTCGGGACGGCGAAGACCCGGATCAGGGATGGCCTGATCAGGTTGAGAGACAATCTGGGAATGGGGGTGAACCGATGAGCAGCGACATCCACGCTCTCTCGGGCGCCTACGCCGTCGACGCGCTCGACAGCGCCGAGCGCGCCGAGTTCGAGCAGCACCTCGCCGTGTGCGACGCCTGCCGTGAGGAGGTCGCCGGACTGCAGGCGGCCGCGGGCGAGATCGCGGCGACCACCGAGGTCGCCCCGCCGCCGAGCCTGCGGGCCAGCGTGCTGGCCGGCATCGCCGACGTACGCCCCCTTCCGCCGCTGCAGCCCGAGGTCGTCGAGGCCCAGCCGGAGACCAAGCCTGAGGCTGTGCCCGACAACGTCCGCCCGCTGCGGCGCCGGGTCTGGCAGCAGATCGGTCTGGCCGCCGCTGCCGCGGCGATCGTCGCCGGCGGGACCACCGCCGCGCTGCATCCCTGGGACAGCACGTCCGTCGCGCCGCCCACGGCCGCCGAGCAGGTCATCCACGCCGCCGACGTGCAGCACTACTCCGGCCCAGTCGCCGGCGGAGGCACGGTCACGGTCTACCGCTCCGCTGCGCTCAACCGTGCGGTGGTGGTCGCCACGGGCATCAGCCAGGCCCCGGCCGGCCATGTCTACGAGCTGTGGCTGCTCGCGCCCTCGGGGACGATGAAGCGGGCCGGCCTGTTCGCGGACGGCTCGGACCTGACCCAGGTCGTCAACGGCAACGCCGGCCCGGCCAGGGCGCTCGGCATCACGGTCGAGAAGGCGGGCGGCTCGAACGCCCCGACGACCAAGCCCATCGCGCTCGTCACCCTGACGACGTGACCTGACGCACGGCGTCCGGCGAACACCTCACAAGAGGGCCACAGGTTCGCCGGACGCCGCGCACAGTGGGGCTGCGCATCGTCGGGGGCATGACCGCTCTCCTCGATCCCCCCGTGGCGCCACCGGCGCCCGCGCCCGCCCACCGGCGGCGTCCCTCCGAGCGCGCCGGCCTCGCCTCGCTGCTCCTCGCCACCGCCGTGACCTACCTGTGGTCGCTGTCGGCGTCGGGCTACGCGAACTCCTTCTACTCCGCCGCCGTCCAGGCGGGCTCGGTGAGCTGGAAGGCCTTCCTCTTCGGCTCGCTCGACTCCGGCAACGCGATCACCGTCGACAAGCCGCCCGCGTCGCTGTGGGTCATGGACCTCTCGGTCCGCGTCTTCGGGCTGAGCTCCTGGTCGATCCTGGTGCCGGAGGCCCTGATGGGCGTCGCGACGGTCTGGCTCACCTATCTGACCGTACGCCGGGTCGCCGGTCTCCCTGCCGCGTTCATCGCCGGTGCGGCGACCGCCCTGACACCGTCGGCCGCGCTGATGTTCCGGTTCAACAACCCCGACGCGCTGCTGCTCCTGCTGCTCGTGGCCGCCGGCTACGCGACGCTGCGGGCGGCCGAGGCGGCCCGCGGCCGGTGGCTCGTGCTCGCGGGCGTGCTGGTCGGACTCGCGTTCCTCACCAAGATGCTGCAGGCGTTCCTGGTGCTGCCGGCGTTCGTGCTGGTCTACCTCGTCGCCGCGCCCGCTCCGCTCGGCGTGCGGATCAGGCACCTGCTCGCGGCCTTCGCCGCGATGATCGCCAGCGCGGGCTGGTGGGTCGCGATCGTCGAGCTCTGGCCCGCCGCCGACCGGCCGTACATCGACGGCTCGACCGACAACAACATCCTCGAGCTGGTGCTCGGCTACAACGGCCTCGGCAGGCTCACCGGGTCGGAGGCGGGTGGCCTCGGCAACGCGGGCTTCAGCTCCGACGTGGGTCTGCTGCGGCTGTTCGGCGGGGTGTCCGGCGGCATGATCTCCTGGCTCCTGCCGGCGGCGCTCGTCGTCCTGGTCGGCGGCCTGGTGGCGTTGCGGCGTGCGCCGCGCACCGACCGGGTCCGAGCCGCTCTGCTCGCGACCGGCGGCTCGATGCTGGTCACCGGCCTGACCTTCTCGTTCATGGCCGGGATCTACCACGACTACTACACCGTGGCGCTGGCCCCGTGGATCGCCATGACGGCGGTGCTCGGGTCGTGGGTGCTGTGGCAGCGGCGCTCGGTGCCGTGGGCGCGCGCGGTGCTGGCGGTCGCGGTGGCCGGGAGCGCCGCGTGGGCCTTCGTGCTGCTCGGCCAGGCCGGCGAGAACCCGTACGACGCCCTGCGCTGGCCGGTCATCCTGCTCGGCTTCGGCGCCGCGGCGCTCTTCCTCGTCGCGCACCGGCTCGACCGGCGACTGGCCGCCGGGCTGATCCTCGCGACCGTGCTGGTCGGCTCGGCCGGGCCGGCGGCGTACACGCTGGACACGGTGGGCACCGCGCACACCGGGTCGATCGTGACCGCCGGGCCGGTGTCGGGGATGGGCGGGATGGGCGGGATAGCCGGGGGCGGCGCGCGTCCGACCGGGATGGGCACGCCGCCGTCGACCGGCACCCCACCGACCGGGATGGGCGGTGCGGCAGGTGGTGGCGGGATGTTCGGCGGCTCCAGCGTCAGCAGCGAGCTCACGACGGCCCTGCAGGCCGACGCCTCGGCGTACACCTGGGCGGCAGCGACCGTCCGCTCCAGCACGGCGGCCGACTACCAGCTCGCCAGCGGCGAGGCCGTCATGGCGATCGGCGGCTTCAACGGGACCGCGGCCAGCCCGACCCTCGCGCAGTTCCAGCAGTACGTCGCCGAGGGGCGGATCCACTACTTCATCGCGGCCGGGAACGCCGGTGGGATGGGGGGTTCCGGCTCGCAGACCTCGACCGCCAGCCAGATCACCAGCTGGGTGGAGTCGACCTTCACCGCCACCACGATCGGCGGCACCACGGTCTACGACCTGACCTCCTCCCCCAGCACGGCGGGACAGAACGCATGAGCTCGCTGCGATGGGAGTCCGACGAGCTCGTCCGGGACGCGGCCGTGCCCCCGATCGAGCTGGTGATCCCCGTGCACAACGAGGAGCAGGCCCTGGAGGCGTCGGTACGCCGCCTGGGGGGCTACCTCGCGGAGGCCGGCCTGGACGCGACGGTCACGATCGCCGACAACGCGAGCACCGACGGGACCTGGGCGATCGCGAGCCGGCTGGAGCGGGAGGTGCCCGGCGTACGAGCTCTGCACCTGGACCGCAAGGGTCGCGGCCTGGCGCTGCGGGAGGCGTGGAGCCGGTCGCGGTCGGAGGTCGTCGGCTACATGGACGTCGACCTCTCCACCGACCTGCGGGCGCTCCCGCCGCTGCTGGCGCCGCTGCTGTCCGGGCACTCCGACCTCGCCATCGGGTCGCGGCTGGCGCGGGGGAGCCGGGTCGTGCGCGGGCCGAAGCGCGAGCTCATCTCCCGCGGCTACAACCTGCTGCTGCGCGGCGTGCTGTCGGCCGGCTTCTCCGACGCGCAGTGCGGGTTCAAGGCGATCCGGCGCGACGTCGCCGAGTGGCTGCTGCCGCAGGTGGCGGACGACTCCTGGTTCTTCGACACCGAGCTGTTGGTGCTCGCCGAGGACGCCGGCCTGCGGATCCACGAGGTGCCGGTTGACTGGGTCGACGACCCGGACTCGCGCGTCGACATCGCCACGACGATCCGCGACGACCTGCGCGGCGTCGCCCGGCTGGCCCGCGGCCGGTTCGCGCGGTTCGCGGCCGTCGGGGTGCTCAGCACGGCGGCGTACCTGCTGCTCTACCTGGTGGGGCGGATCTCCGTCGACGCCCAGGTCGCGAACCTGGTCGCGCTGCTGGTCACCGCCATCGGCAACACCGCGGTCAACCGTCGGCTCACCTTCGGGATCCGGTCGCGCGCCGGCCTGGTGCGTCACCACGTCGCGGGACTGGTCGCGTTCGGGGTCGGGCTGCTGCTGACCTCGGGCTCGCTCGCCGTGCTGCACCTCGGCGACCCCACCCCCTCGCGCTTCGCCGAGCTGGGGGTGCTGGTCGCCGCCAACGCCCTCGCCACGATGCTGCGGTTCCTGACCCTGCTGCGGGTGATGACGTAGCCGCGTAGCGTGGCGGGCATGGGTGAGGTCCGGGCGAAGCGCGTGTACGACGCCCCCGCGGCCGCCGACGGTCACCGGATCCTCGTCGACCGGCTGTGGCCGCGCGGGGTGAGCGAGGCCTCGGCCCAGCTCGACGAGTGGTTGAAGGACGTCGCCCCGTCGGCCGAGCTGCGGACCTGGTTCGGGCACCGGCCGGAGCGCTTCGAGGAGTTCGCGGAGCGGTACCGGGCCGAGCTCGACGGCTCGCCCGACCTGGAGTTGCTGCGGGCGCGGTGCGGAGAGCATCCGGTGGTCACGCTGGTGTACGCGGCCAAGGATCCGGTGCACAACCACGTGCGGGTGTTGCTCGACCTCGTCGAGTAGGAGAGGGCACGTCGTTGGTTGAGTAGTCGCGAGCGCCAGCGAGCGACGTATCGAAACCAACTCGGCCGACACGACTCGCTCCGCCTCGGTTCGACCGGGCTGCAAGGCAACCGCGATGACTGGACCCTGGCTTCCTTCGGGGCTGGTGTGGGCGGCCGCACCTTAGCCGTGCGCCTCCCGCCGTCAAGGACGCTCACTTCGTTCGCGCCGCTGCGCGGCGGCCTTCGGCCGTCCTTGACCGCGGGGCCCTGGCGCACGGCTGGACGGCGCGACAACGGCACGGGCTTCGCCCGCGCCGCCGCTGCGCGGCCGCCCGCACGACTGTGGACAGCCCCGCGGAAGGCGATCGGCTATCCACACAATCCACAGGCTTATCCACTTGTATCGCTACTATGTTCGACTAAAATAGGGACATGATCTCGGGCGATCACTCCAGCTGCGGCGGCATCCTCGCCGCCATCAGCAGTGCGGTGACCACCCGACGCCAAGCCGACCTCGACGAGCTCACCGCGGTCCTGGCCTGGGCC